>CAMLFJ010000040.1 GCA_946479205.1 uncultured bacterium
TGCCAGTCCTGATGGGTCTCGGAGTAGAAGACGATGTTGCGGTCGCGCGACGGGAGCTTCTGGAAGCGGCGATAGCTGCTCCACTCCCGCCAGATCGCCATGCCGCGCCGGACGCGCTACTTGTCCGCGGGAGGGGAGCCTTCCACCATTTCCGTTCGCTTGCCGCGAACCAGGCCGACGAGCCGGTACCAGAACATCTTGACGGCCAGGCCGACCGCCGCCGCCACGCCGATCACGGCCGAGAGGAGCATGCTCCCGGTCCCCGGGTCGAGATAGGCGTACGCCGGGGACGTGATCGACAGGCACGCGGCAAGCATGAACCCGATCCGAAGCGCTCGACGGAGCGTCATCCGTGGTGTTCCTCTCAGACGCGAAAGGTGTAGGTCCGGGTGGGATCGCGCTCGATATCGGGGGGAAAGCTCTTCCGCTTGTCCGCGTAGTACTGTACGCGGTGGTCCCCCGCCGAGCGTCGGTTGTAGGTGATGTAGAGCACCCGGCGACGCTCGCGGGTGAGGTTCGGAGCCGAGGCGTGCGGCGTGTAGGAATCGAAGAACACCACGTCGCCGGCCTGGGTCGGCACCGGACGCGCGCCCATGCGGCGCATGTCGTCGGCGGTGAGGGGCGTCCACTCGTCACCGACGAGTCCCCGCGTGTGGTGTCCCGCGGCCAGCTCCAGGCACCCGTTCTCCGCGGTGGTCGCGTCGATGCTGACCATCGCGGTGATGAACAGGTCGGCGTAGACGCTCCAGCCCGCCTGCTGGTCTTGATGGGGCTTGAAGCCGTCGCCCCCGGGCAGCTTGAAGTTGATCTTGTCCTTGAAGAGCACGGCCGGCTCGCCGAAGAGGCGCGCCGCGAAGCCGCGCAGCTTCTCGCCGTCGCACAACGCCGCGAAGCCGGCATGGAAGGGGCAGAAGTTCTCGATCCGCTGGAGGACCCGCTCTCCCGGATGGAGCAGGCTCGGCTCGAAGTACATCATGCACCGGCCCGGCACCTCGGGCTGACTCTGCAGCTCGTCGGTCCACCCCGAGATCCGGCGCGTCTCCTCCTCGTCGAACAGGCCCGGGGCCACCACGAAGCCGTCCCGGCGGAACACCTCGAGGGTCGCCGGCTCGCCCTCCGGCCGGCGGGCTATCTTCGTCCTCTCGCTCATGACGATAATGCTACATCGCGTCCCGGCCCCGCGGGGCCTAATTCCGCTCCATGCGCACCCGCCGCTGCACCGGGAAGAAGCGCAGGTCCCAGCGGTCGGCCACCATCCCCCAGAGCCCCTGCGGGTAGGCCAGCATCACTCCCACCGCGAGGGTGCCCAGCAGGATCATGTACCAGGCCCCGTAGTCGGCGAGGTACTCGCGCACCAGGAAGAAGAGCGCCGTGCCGACCAGCGGGCCCTCGAGCGAGCCGAGCCCGCCGATCACCACGATGAAGATCGTGTAGGCCGTCCAGTTGATGCTGAAGCCGGCGTCGGGCGAGATGCGGAGCAGATTGAGATAGATCAGGGCACCGGTCATCCCGGTGCCGAAGGCGACGCCGACGTAGACCCCCAGCTTGATGCGGAAGACGTCCACCCCCAGCGTGTCGGCGCCGTGCTCGCTGTCGCGGATCGCCATCAGGCCGAGCCCGTAGCGCGAGCGCAGGAACGCGTACCCCGCGACGAGCGCGGCCACCCCGATCGCCAGCGCCAGGACATAGGTAGTCAGCTCCCGGCTCTCCCGGGCCAGCGGGAAGACCGCCTTCAGCGTGCGGCCCGAGCCGCGGCCGAGCGCGGGCGTGTTGGCGACGAGCAGCCGATAGACCTCGGCGACGGCCCACGTACCCACCGCGAAGTAGCCCCCGTGGAAGCGGAAGACCAGCGCGGCGGTGGGCAGCGCGAGCGCGGCGGCCACCAGCCCCGCCAGCGGGACCGCGACGAACGGATTCACGCCGAGATCGTCCGCCAGCACGATCAGCGCGTAGCCGCCGAGGCCCACGTAGGCCTGCTGGCCGATCGAGACGAGGCCGGCATAGCCGGCGAGCAGGTTCCACATCTGGGCCAGCACGAGCAGGGCGATGAACTCCACCAGGATGCGCATCGTGCTGGGACTGCCCCAGGCGGGCAGGCTCAGCAGGACGATCAGGACGAGCGCGGCCACGACCGCGCCGAGGCGGCTGGCCCGTGTGGTGCGCTCGATCCGGAGGGCCGCGGGTGGCATCGGACGGCTCAGGAGACTCTCCGGCGCCGGGTGAAGAGGCCCTGGGGACGGAGCAGCAGGACGGCCAGGAACACCAGGTGCCCGGTGAGAATCCCCCATCCCGGCGACAGCTTCGCGCCCACGGTCTGCGCGATGCCCAGCACCGCGCCGCCCACGAGCGTGCCCCAGAGCGATCCCAGCCCGCCGATGATGACCGCCTCGAAGGCGAAGAGCAGCCGGTCGGGCCCGCTGCTGAACGTGAACGTGGTCCGGATGCCGAGGAAGACGCCGGCCACCGCGACGATGCCGAGCGACAGCGCCATCGCGAGGCCGTAGAGCCGCCGGTTGTCGATGCCCATCAGCTCGGCCGTCTCCTGGTCGTCGGAGGTGGCGCGGAAGGCGCGGCCCACCGACAGGCGGCCGATGAGGAGCTGCAGGCCGACCAGCATCAGCACCGCGACGCCCAGCGTGAGGAACGGGAACCAGCCGATGGCGAGCCCGCCCCCGAGCGAGAGGCTCGCGGTCTCGATGCCCCCGGGGTTCAGCCGGCGCGAATCGGCGGAGAAGATCTCGAGCAGCGCGTTCTGGATGATGATGGAGAGCCCGAACGTCACCAGGATCGGCGGCAGGATGCCGCGGCCGAGCAGGCGGTTGAGCACCAGCGTCTGCAGCGCGTAGCCGAGCGCGGCCATGAGGGGCGCCACCAGGAGCAGCGCGAGGAACGGGTTGAGCCCCGCCGTCTCCACCACCACGACCGCGAGGAACGCGGCCAGGATGCTGAAATCGCCGTGAGCCAGGTTGACGATGCGCATCACCCCGAAGATGAGCGAGAGCCCGGTGGCGAAGAGCGCGTAGAGGCCGCCGAGGAGGAGGCCCTGGAGGATGGTGTCCACCCACCCCATCGTCACGCCCCGAAGTACGCGGCGGCGATCCGCGCGCGGGTCAGGTCGGCGGGCCGGCCCTCGAGCGAGACCGCGCCCTTGCGCAGGCAGTAGACGCGCTGGGCCAGCGGCAGGATCTGGCTCACGTTCTGGTCCACCACCAGCGTGGTGATGCCCTCGGCGGCGACCACGCGCAGGACCCGGTAGAGACCCTGGATCACGAGCGGCGCCAGGCCGAGCGAGATCTCGTCCACCAGCAGGAGGCGCGGGTTGGCCATGAGCCCGCGGCCGATCGCCAGCATCTGCTGCTCGCCCCCCGAGAGGTTCGTGCCCGGCTGGCGGCGGCGCTCGGCCAGCACCGGGAACAGCTCGAAGACGCGCGCGAGCGTCCAGCGGCCCGGCCGGCCTCGGTACGCCCCGATCAGGAGATTCTCCTCGACGGTCAGGCTGGGAAAGATCCGGCGCCCCTCGGGCACGAGCACGATGCCGCGATCCACCAGCTCGTGCGCGGGCCGCCCGCCGACCGGCGCACCGTCGAAGCGGACCGCGGAGGCGGGCACCGGCAGCGCGCCCGCGATCGTGCGGAGTACCGTGGTCTTGCCGGCGCCGTTGGCGCCGATGACCGCCACCGTCTCGCCTTCCCCGGCTTCGAGCGAGACGTCGAAGAGGGCCTGGAAGCTACCGTAGAAGGCGCTCAGGCCGCGGACGCTCAGCAGGGTCACTGCACGTCGATCCCCAGGTAGACCCGCTGCACCTCCGGGCTGGCCATCACCTCGTCGGGCGCGCCGTCCATCAGCATCCGGCCGGCGCTGATGACCGCGAGCCGGCTCACCACCGCCCGCAGCGCGTGCACGATGTGCTCGATCCAGATGATGGCCACCCCCGCGCCGTGCACCCGGCGGATCACCTCGACCAGCTCGTGCACCTCGGGCTCGCTGAGTCCGCCCGTGATCTCGTCGAGCAGCAGCACCCGGGGCCCGGTGGCCAGCGCGCGCGCCAGCTCCAGGCGCTTGCGCTCGAGCAGGGTCAGCGTCCCCGCGCGGGTATTGGCCTTGGCGGCCAGTCCCGCGAGCTCGAGCGCCTCCATGGACGGCCCATGGGCGAGGCGCTCCGACGCGCCGGCGCCGAAGACGCCGCCGACCAGCACGTTCTCGAACACGGTGAGCGCGTCGAACGGGTGCGGGATCTGATGGGTGAGCGCGATGCCGGCGCGGCACCGCGCGTGGGGCGCGGCGGTCGTGATGTCGCGCCCGGCGAAGACCACCGCCCCGCGCTCGGGGCGCAGGCGCCCGATCATCAGGTTGAGCGCGGTGGTCTTGCCCGCGCCGTTCGGGCCGATGACCCCGAGCGCCTCCCGCTCGCCCACCGCGAGGGTCAGCCCGTCGATGACCCGGAGCGATCCGAACGCCTTGGAGACGTTCTCCAGCGCGAGCAGCGCGGCCATCAGCGGCCGCGATCGGTCACGCCTGGCCGATGGGCCGGAGCTTCCCGGAGACCGGGATGCTGGACGCCGCCTTGTTGCTGACCACCACCACGTCGAACCGGAAGTCCTTGCCGCGCACCCACTGCCCGCCGACGAGCGGGGTCTTGGTGACGTTGGGCACCGGCCCCTTGCCCCAGCTGATCGGGCCCACCACCGTGTTGAGATTGGTGGCCTTGATCGCGGCGACCACCGCGCTCTTGTCGTCCACGGACGCGGCGCGCTTGAGCACGTCCACCGCCACCTCGAACAGCGCGTGGGTGAAGCCGAGCGGCTGCGTCCACTGCTTCTTGGTGTCCTTGGTGTAGGCGGCGGCCAGGTCGGCCGCGCTCGCCCCGGTCAGCGAGGACTTGAACGGATGCCGCGGCGTCCACCACACCTCGGTGGACATGCCCGCCCCGAGATCGCCCAGGGCCTCGACCGAGCGCGGGAACAGCAGCGCCTTCCCGACGGACGCGATCTTCGGCTTGAAGCCCTGCTGGGCGGCCTGCTTCCAGAACGTGGTCCAGTCCGGCGGGATCGGCACGCCGGTGACGATCTCCACGTTCTCCTTCTTGAAGGCGGAGATCTGGGCCGAGAAGTCGTCGGAGAGGTTCGGGTACCGCCCCGGGTCCACCAGCTTGTAGCCGGCCTTGGCGAGCGCGGCCGGGAAGCCCCGCTGCGGGTCGCCCCAGGCGTTGCCGTCGCCGTCGTTCGGCCAGAGCGCGCCCACCACCTTGTTGGTCGGCAGCGTGTCCCACATGTCCACGAAGACGCCGATGATGTCCTCGAGGCCCCAGAAGAAGTGGTAGGTGGACTTGAAGCCGGTCTCGGGCTTGCCGCCGCGGCCGAAGAACCACGGCTGCCACGGGCAGACGCTCGAGACGCAGGGCGTGCCGTTGGCCTCGCACTGGTCGGACACCGGATTCGTCGTCTCCGGCGTGCTCGACACCAGCATGAGGTCCACCTTGTCCGAGAGGATGAGGCGCGAGGCGACCTCGGCGGCCCGGTTCGGATCGGACTGGCTGTCGCGCACGAGCACGTCCACCGGAACGCTCTTCCCGCGGATCGACAGCCCGTCCCTCACCGCCTGGCGGATGCCGCCGACCACGAAGTTGTCGGTCTCGCCGAAGCCGGCCAGCGGGCCGGTCTGCGGACTCACGTAGCCGATCTTGAGGGTCCGGGTGCCGCGCTGGGCCGCCGCCCGGCCCGGGTGGATGCCGTGGAGCGCGAGGGCCGCGGCCGAGCCGCCGGCCACCCGCAGGAAGTCACGCCGACCACCCCGCCTGATCTCGTCGGACATCGTCGTCCTCCTGCCGCGTGGGGCGGCTAGAACTGCACGGGCGCCGGCGGCATCTTGCCGCTGGCGTAGAGCGCGGGGAGCTCCGGCGAGGCGTTCTCCCACACGAGCAGCATCGAGCGCTTGGGCGAGAAGCCGCGGTGGCGGATGTCGGCGGGCATGGCGGCCACGTCGCCCGCCTTCATGGTGACGCGGGCCCGGACCGCCCCGGTGTCCCGGTCCTCCACCTCCCACTGGATCTCGTCGCAGAGCTGCACGAACCACTCCACCCGATCGTTGCCGTGGATGATCGGCAGGATGTACTCCTCGGTGGTCGGGCAGTAGAGGCTGTTCTTGCACACCGACACCACCGAGGGGTTCCACGTCACGTCGGAGCGCGAGAGGTAGGCGAAGAGATTGACCGAGACGACCTCGTGCTCGAAGCCGGGCTCCGCGTGCACCTCGGGCGCGTCCTGCGGCACGTCGGTGAACTGGCGGTTGATCGGGAAGCCGTTGTCGTCGGTGCGGACCGGCTCGTCCCCGGGCGCGCCGATCATGCGCTTGGCGGTCACCCGGTGCCGCGTGATCGCCTCCTTGTTGCTCCCGTTCTTGGGCCCGAAGGCGCTGCCGGTCTCCGCGGGCGAGGCGAACGGATCGAACGTCGCGTTCGTCCAGTCGGCCAGGATCGCCTGGAAGAGGCGGCTGATCGCCTCGGTCTTGAAGTTCTCCGAGTAGTCGAGCCCGGCCTGCCGGTACTGGGCGTTGAAGCGGCCCGCGAAGAGATCCACGGTGCCGTAGTGGTTCACGGTCCCGATGACGGTGTCGAAGTTGACGATACCGTAGAAGAACCCCCACGCGACGTCCCGCTGAATCGCGCGGAGAAACGCGTCGGCCGGGAGCATGTGGGTGCCGTTGGGCCAGCGGACGTGCACGAAGTACTCGTCGCGTCCGAACGAGAACTTGCCCAGCGTGAAGTCGCGGTAGCCGAACCGATTGGGCTCGATGCTGCCCAGCTCGGCGATCGTATCGGTCGTCATGGCGTCGTCCTCCTCAGGCCTGGGGCCGCGGCGTGGTCTGGCAGATCTGGGCCCAGCGCTCCACCGTGTCGCGGCCGGCCAGGGTCTGCAGGAGAATCACGCTCGGGTGCCCCGCGTGGAACTGGTACGCCGCGCCCGCGGGCAGCAGCGTCATGTGCCCGCGCCGGGCCCGCACGCGGCCCATCTTCTTGCCGGTCGGATCGCCGGCCAGCGGAATCGAGCCCTGGCTGCCCGGCGGCACCAGGGACGGATTGTCGGGCTTGACCAGGCGCACCTCGACCTCCCCGTCCATCACGAGGGCGAACTCGTCCTGGGCGGCCACCCGCCAGCCGGACGTGCCCTCGGCCCGGATCGCCTCGATCACGTACTCGATATTCTTGCCGACCGCGACCTTCTCGTACGGCTTGGCCTTCGAGGCGACCTCGAACACGTTCGAGAAGACGTAGTTCCGCGCGTCGTCCTTGATGACCTCGACCCCGCCCTTCTCAAAGTGCTGGAGCGAGCCGAAGCGAGTGGGCTGTGACGCCATTGCGATTCTCCTTTTCGCGACCCTCCCGGCGCCCGCGGCCGAGCCGCCGGCAGAGCCGGCCCAGCGCCGCCTGATCCGCCGGGGAGAGCGCGCGCATCTCGCGCACGACGTGTTCCGCGTGGCGAGGGAAGATACCGCCGATCAATCGGCGGCCCTTGTCGGTGAGCGTGACCGTGATGAATCGCCGGTCGTCGGGCCGCCGCGTGCGGCGCACGAGCCCGCGCCGCGCGAGGTTGCCGACCACCACGGTGGTGTTGCCGCCACTGCGCAGGAGCTTGTGCCCGAGATCCCGCTGGCAGAGCGGGCCCAGGTGCAGCAGGGCCTCCAGCGCGCCGAACTGGCCGACGGTCAGGTCGGCCCCCCGCATCAGCGGCTCGAGACGGGCCGTCACCGACTCGGCGGCCCGCATCAGCTTGATGTAGGCGTCGAGCGCCGTTCGCTCCTCGGTGCTGCCCCGGTAGTGGGTCGGCATAGTTTCAACTTGAATCGTTGCCTTACTACCGCCCGCGCCCGTCCTTGTCAAGGGCCCCCGCGCCCCTCACCCTGCCCTCTCCCCAGAGGGGAGAGGGAGAATCGCGTTCGTCACCCTCTCCCCTCTGGGGAGAGGGCCGGGGTGAGGGGCTACGCCTCTACCGTGAAGCGC
Organism: uncultured bacterium; assembly: GCA_946479205.1. The sequence continues at coordinate 7,997 of CAMLFJ010000040.1, forward strand.
CACGTATCGCCGTGCTTCACGATGCGGCCCGCGGTGGGATGGTGGAAGTGTGTCCCGAGCACGGTCACGGGCCGATCGCCGTAGAGGGCGCAGAAGGCGCGCCGGGTCTGCTGCGCCGCGGCGGGGTCCGTGTCGAAGGTGGTCTGCCAGGTGGGCTCCGCGATCTGCACCGGGTGATGCATGAGGTCGCCGGTGATGACCGCGTCCGCGCCGCCCGAGGCGAGGCGCACGCTGACGTGGCCGGGGGTGTGGCCGGGCGTCGGCTCCAGGCGGATCTCGTCGGTCACCCGATGGTCCATGTCCACGAGCTCGGCGAGCCCCGCGTCGAGCACGGGGGCGACGCTGTCGCCCATGATGCGCTGCGTGCCCTCCTCGCTCTCGGCGGTCCAGTGCTCCCACTCGCGCCGTGCGAAGAGGTAGCGCGCGCGGGGAAAGGTGGGGACCCAGCGCCCGTTCTCGAGCCGGGTGTTCCAGCCCACGTGGTCCACGTGCAGGTGCGTGCAGATCACGACGTCGACCGCGTCGGGCGCGACGCCCGCCGCCTTCAGGGTGTCGAGGAAGCCGGTGCGCAGCATGTGGAAGGGCCGGCGGCCGCCCCGGTCCTTGTCGTTGCCGATGCAGGTGTCGACCAGCACGGTGAGGTCGGGCGTCCGCACCACGAAGGTGTGCACGCTCTGGAGCAGGCGGCTCTCGGCGTCCAGGAAGTGCGGGGCGAGCCAGTCGCGGTGGCGGTCGAGCGCCTCCGCGGTGGTGCCGGGGAAGAGCCACGTCGCCCGCGTGGGACCCGCGGTCTCGACGACCGCGCTGACGCGGAGACGGCCGACCGTGATGTCGCGCATTGCGCGCGGATTGTATCACCGGGGAAAGCCGCCGGGGGAAGAGCCGGCCGGGGGCCAGAGCCTGCCGGGGACCCGGCCGATCGTGTATACTCCGCCCGCATCGCCCTCTCACACCCGGAGCGAGCCACGATGGCCACGACGAGTCTCGACCGCGCGACGCTGCGCGAGCTGACGATCCGCTTCACCGATGCGTTCAACCGCGACGACCTCGACGGCGTGCTGGCCATGATGGCGGACGATGCGGTGTACGAGGAGTTCACCGGCGCGGTGAGCCGCGGCCGGGCCGCGATCCGCGCCGCCTTCGAGCCCCAGTTCCGGGGTGACTTCGGGAAGATCCGCTTCGGGACCGAGGACCTGTTCGTGGACGAGACCGCCGGCCGGGCGCTCATCCGCTGGGTCTGCCGGCTCGAGACCCGGCGTGGGCCGGCGGCCTGGCGGGGCCTCGACATCCTCCACTTCGACAACGGCCTGGTGACGCGGAAGCTCACCTACGCGAAGGCGAAGGTGCCGCTCCTGGGCGAGACGCCAAACCACGGCGGGAAGGCCTGACGCGATGGGACAGCTCGACGGCAAGGTAGCGATCGTCACCGGATCGGGGCGCGGCATCGGGCAGCAAGTGGCCCTGCGGCTGGCGCGCGACGGCGCGGCGGTGGTGGTGAACGATCTCGACGACGCGCCGGCCAAGGAGACGATCGGCCTCATCGAGAAGCTGGGCGGGCGGGCGGTCGCCTGCAACGGCGACGTGACCGCCAAGGACTTCGGCGACCGCATCGTGGACGTCGCGGTCAAGCAGCTCGGCGGCCTGCACGTCATCGTGAACAACGCGGGCTACACGTGGGACAACGTCATCCAGAAGATGACCGACGAGCAGTGGTACGCGATCATGGACGTCCACGTGACCGCGCCGTTCCGGATCCTCCGCGCCTTCGCGCCCTACCTCCGGTCCCAGTTCGAGGCGGAGGCGGCCCGCGGAGCGCGCGTCGTTCGAAAGGTCGTGCAGGTCTCCTCGACCTCCGGGGTGCGCGGCAACGCGGGCCAGGTCAACTACTCCTCCGCGAAGGCGGCGGTGACCGGCATGACCCGCACGCTCGCCAAGGAGTGGGGCCGCTACGCGGTCACCGTGAACTGCGTGGCGTTCGGCTACGTGCAGACGCGCCTGACCAAGCCGCTCGCCGAGGGCGAGGCCGGCACGATCGAGGTGGCCGGCCGCCAGGTGAAGGTGGGCGTGCAGGGCGCGCGCATCGCGGCCATGAACCAGATGATCCCGCTCGGCCGTGGCGGGCTCCCCGAGGAGGCGGCGGGCGCGATCTACCTCTTCTGCAGCCCGGACAGCGACTTCGTCAGCGGCCAGACGCTCGTCGTCACCGGCGGCGCGTAACCGGGGCTCGCTCGTGTCCGGCCCGCTCAGCGGCGTCCGCGTCGTGGACTGCACGACGGTCGTGCTCGGCCCGTGGGCGGCCCAGCAGCTCGGCGACCTCGGCGCCGACGTGGTCAAGGTCGAGCCCCCCGAGGGCGACACCACGCGCCAGCTCGGCCCCATGAAGAATCCGGGCATGGGCGCGTTCTACCTGGCGGTCAACCGCAACAAGCGCTCGATCGTGCTCGACCTCAAGCAGGAGGCCGCGCGCGCGGTACTGCTGCGGCTCGCCGAGGGCGCGAACGTGCTGCTCCACAACTACCGCCCACAGGCGGCGCGTAGACTCGGCATGTCCTACGAGACTTTCAGAGCGATCAATCCGGGCATCGTCTACGTCGGCACCTACGGATTCCGGGCCGCCGGCCCCTACGGCGACAAGCCGGCCTACGACGACATCATCCAGGCCGCCTCCGGCCTGGGCTCGCTCCAGGCCTCGATCGTGGGCGAGCCTCGCTACGTGCCGACGATCGTCGCGGACAAGAGCAGCTCGATGACGGTGCTGGCCGCGGTGCTCGCCGCCCTCTACCACCAGGCGCGCACCGGCGAGGGCCAGGAGGTCGAGGTGCCGATGTTCGAGAGCATGGCCGCCTGGGTGATGGTGGAGCACCTCTACGGCGAGACGTTCGTGCCGCCGCTCGACACCATCGGCTACAAGCGGATCCTCAATCCGAACCGCCGTCCGTTCCAGACGAAGGACGGCTACCTGGCGATCCTGCCGTACACGGATCAGAACTGGCGCGACTTCTTCACGTTCACCGGCCGGCGGGATCTGTTCGACGATCCGCGCTTCAAGACGCTGGGGACCCGCCTGCGCCACATCGAGATCCTGTACGACGAGCTGCGGAAGATCGCGCTCACCCGCACGAACGCGGAGTGGCTCACCGAGCTCGACCGTCTCAATATTCCCGCGATGACGGTCAACACGCTGGAGGCGCTGCTGCACGATCCGCATCTGGAAGCGGTCGGGTTCTGGCAGACGGTGGAGCACCCGAGCGAGGGCACGCTGCGCCTCCCGGGCATCCCCGCCGCCTACAGCAAGACGCCGGGCGCCATCCGGCGCCTGCCGCCGCGGCTGGGGGAGCACAGCGAGGAGATCCTGCGCGAGGCCGGGCTGAGCGCCGCGGAGATCGCGTCGCTGCTCGCCTCCGGCGTCACCCGCTCCGCCCGCTAGACCCTTCTCACCCTCTCCCCCGCCGAGGGGGACAGGGCAGGGTGAGGGGGACCCTTCACCGCCCCGCAGCCAGCCGGAACAGCAAAATGTCCCCGAACGCCCACGGCGTCGTGCCGATCCGCTCGAACCCGAGCTGCTCAAGCAGCCGCACCGAGCGCACGTTGACCTCGTCCGCGGCGGCCACGATCTCGGCGAAGCCCGGACGCGTCCGCGCCTGCGCGATGGCGGCGCGGGCCATCTCGGTGGCCAGCCCCTGCCTGGTCCAACGCTCGCGCAACGCGTACAGCAGTTGCGGCTCCGGGAAGCTCGGCGCGATCCGGAACCCGTAGAACCCCACCAGCTCATCCGTCGTCTTGTCGTGAGCCAGCCAGATCCCGACCTCGCGGCTCTCGAACAGCGCCCGGCTCTCCTGGACGCGCTGCTCGCTCCACTCGCGGGAGAGCACCTGGCCGTCCATCATGTAACGCCGGACGTGCTCGTCCTGCACGAGACCGTGGAAGGCATCCAGCGTGCCGGGCTCGACCGGGTGATACCGCAGCCGCGCGGACCGCAA
>CAMLFJ010000041.1 GCA_946479205.1 uncultured bacterium
ATGTGGTCCACCGACGTGCTGGTCCACGGGAACGGGTAGTCGGTGCCCATGACGATCTGGCCGGGTCCCGCCTCCACTGCCAGGTGGCGCAGCGCCTCGGGAGTGAACACGATCGTGTCGTAGTAGAGCTGGCGCACGTACTCGGTCGGGCGCTTCTTGAGCGTCCCGGTCATACGCTGAGGAAAGGTCATCTGTACCGCGTTGGAGCGCGCCGCGTAGGATGGCAGGTAGCCGCCGCCGTGGGCCGCGCAGATCTTGAGCCCGGGGAAGCGGTCGAGGGTGCCCTCGAAGATGAGATGGGAGAGCGCGATCGTGGTCTCGAGCGGGTTGCCGATGGTGTTGGTGAGGAGCCCGTTGCCGCCGAGACGGCCGGTTCGCTCCAGCTCGGGGCTGCCCTGTGGGTGGATGAACACGAGGACGCCCAGCGCCTCGGCCTTGGCCCAGAAGGGGTGGAACTTCGGATCGCTGAGCTCGAGGCCCTCGACGCTGCCGCCGAGGCCGGCGCCGCGCAGCCCGTAGCGCTTGACGCCCTGCTCGAGCTGCTCGGCCGCGAGATCCGGATGCTGCAGGGCCACCGACGCGAAGGCGACGAACCGGTCGGGCTGGGCCCCGCAGATCTCGGCCAGCGTCTCGTTCTGGATGCGGATGAGCTCCTGGGCCACGTCGCGGTCCGCCGCGTACCAGTAGGGGTTGATGCTGAGCGCCTCCACGTCGATGCCCTGCGCGTCCATCGCGGCGAGGCGCTCCCGGGTATTGGTCATCAGGAGGGTCTCGGTCTCCAGCTTGCGCCCCATCAGGGCCATCGCGGCAGGGACCGCGCAGTGCGCGTGCACGTCCACCGTCTTCACGCGCTTGCCACGCACCACGACCTCGCGGCGCCGGGCGAACGGAGCCCCCGCGACGCCGCCGCCACCGCACGAGACGAACGCCGCGTCGGCCACGGCTAGGCCCGGATCCCGAGCAGCTTCATCGCGTTCCCGCCCAGCATCGCCATCTTGTCGGGGTCACTCACGCCGGGCGCCTCGAGGATGTCGTCCACCGCGGTCGTCGTCCACGGGTACGGGAAGTCGGTGCCCACCATGAGCTGCCCCGCGCCCACCGTGGCGGCGAGGTGGCGGACGCCTTCTCCGGAGAAGACCATCGTGTCGTAGTACATGTCCTTCAGATAGTCGGACGGCTTCCGCTTGATCGGCCCGTAGGTGCCGCCGGGGCAGGCGACCGGGCGGGTGGGGCAGCCGCGATCGGAGCGCCCGGCGTACGACGGCAGGTAGCCGCCCGCGTGCGCCGCGCAGATCTTGAGCCCGGGGAACTTGTCGAGCGTGCCCTCGAAGATCAGATGCGAGAGCGCGATGGTGGTCTCGAGCGGGTTGGCGATCACGTTGTCGAGATAGCCGTTGCCCTTGAGCCGCTTGGGCAGGTCCGTCGCGACGCCTGCGCCCTGCGGGTGGATGAAGACGAGCACGCCGAGCTGCTCGGCCTTGGCCCAGAACGGATGGAACTTCGGATCGCTGATCTCCTCGCCGTTCACGCTGCCGCCGATGGCGGCGCCCCGCAGCCCGTGCTTCTTCACACCCTCCTCGAGCTGCTCGGCGGCGAGATCCGGATGCTGCAGGGCGACGGAGGCGAAGGCCACGAAGCGGTCGGGGTGCGCGGCGCACGCCTCCGCGAGCTTCTCGTTCTGGACGCGGATGAGCTGTTGGGCCAGGTCGCGGTCCGCCCCGTACCAGTAGGGATTGATGCTGAGCGCCTCCACGTCGATGCCCTGCTCGTCCATCGCCCGGAGGCGATCCGGCGCCTGCGTCGCCATGTGGAGGAGAGGCGGCAGGGCCGTGCCCGGCGCGCCGAGCTTCAGGTTCATCAGCGCGAGGGCCTCCGGCACCGTGCAGTGGGCATGCACGTCGACGGTCTTGACGCGCCGGCCGGCCACGACCACCTCACGGCGGCGCGCCTGGGCCCGGGCCGGTCTGGCCGCCATCAGGTGGCAGCCCACGAAGGCCAGCCCCGCGAGGCCGCCGGCACCGATCTGGAGAAACTCCCTGCGGGTCGTCATGGCGATGTCCTCCGCGTTGAGGTTCGCGCATCCGGGCGACAGCACGCCCCGCATCCTCCCTCCGACCGGGCCCCTTCCGCAAGGGGTCCTGGGCTACGACGGCGGCGTTGCGACGATCGACAGAGACGCGTCGCCCGGGCAGCGGCTCCGATCCCCCTTCCGGCACTCGTCCATGTCCCTCTTCGCGCATCCGGCCAGGAGTACCGCCGTCAACGCACAGGCAATCGCCAGCTTCATGGCTTGTTCACCTCCCAGGTCACGGCGGTGCACGTCAGTTGGCGAGCTGGTCGCCGGCCCGGCCGACCACGCTGGCGACCGTCGCCAGGAGCTCGGAGGGCTCGACCGGCTTCGCGACGTGGGCGAGGAAGCCGGCCCGCAGCGCGCGGGTCCGATCCTCGGAGCGCGCGAAGGCGGTGAGGGCGATCGCGGGCAACTGGCCGCCGGCCGGAGCGCCCAGGGCCCGGATCCTTCGCAATAGCTCGTAGCCGTCCACGTCGGGCATGCCGATATCGCTCACCAGAACGTCCGGTTTGTCTTTCCCCACCGCCCGGAGCGCTTCCACCGCCGAGCCGGCGGTCGTCACGTCGGCCTCGCAATCCTCCAGGACGCGCTTGATCATGTCGCGGGCGTCCGGCTGATCGTCCACCACCAGCACCTTGATGCCGGACAGGTCCGGGGGCCTGAAGAGCGGCGAGGTCGTCGAGCGCCCCCGGGGGTGGAGTCGCTGACCGGACTCGCCGACCCGCTGCACGACGGTCAGGGGGAGGCACACCGTGAAGGTCGCGCCCTGGCCCTCCCCGGCGCTGATCGCGCGCACCGAGCCGCCGTGCAGCTCGACGAGGTGCTTCACGATGGACAGCCCCAGGCCGAGGCCGGTGGCGGACCGCGTCCGCGAGGCCTTCTCCTGACGGAAGCGGTCGAACACGTGGGGGAGGAACTCGGGCTTGATGCCGACGCCGGTGTCGGCCACCGCGATCTCGATGTGCGAGCTGACGCGCTCAAGCACGACCTGGACCCGGCCGTCCGGCGCGGTGAACTTGATCGCGTTGGAGAGGAGGTTCCACACCACCTGCTGCAGCCGGCTCGGGTCGCCGTTGATCGGGCCCGCCCCCGGATCCAGCAGGGTGCTGAGGCGGATGCCCTTGGCTTCCGCGACCGGCTTCACCGTCTCGATCGCCGCCTCGATGAACGTGCCCGGATCGACCGACTGGATATCGAGCCGCATCTTGCCGGAGATGATGCGGCTCATGTCGAGCAGGTCCTCGATGAGCTGGGTCTGGGCCCGCGTGTTCCGCTCGATGATCTCGAGTCCCTGCTGGGTCTGCGCCGCGGTCATCGCGCCGGTCCGCAGGAGATGCGACCAGCCGAGGATGGCGTTCAGCGGAGTCCGCAGCTCGTGCGACACGGTGGCCAGGAACTCGTCCTTCATCCCGTTCGCCCGCTCCGCCTCCGCGCGGGCGAACTGCTCGCTCTCCAGGAGCTGGCGGCGCTCTTCCGCGGCCTGCCGGGCCGCCGCCTCCGCCCGCCGGTGCTCGGTGATATCGCGGAAGGTCCACACCCGCCCCGCGGGGCGGCCGTCGACCACCTGGACCTTCGAGAAGCCCTCGAACACCCGCCCGTCCCCGAGGTCCAGCACCCCGTGGCTCTCCGGGGGCGCGGTGGCGTGGATGTGGGCGATTCGCTCGAGATAGGCCTGGCGGTCCGCGACCTGTCCCGCCAGGTAGTCGTGGACGCGATCCATCACGGCGACGACGTCGCGGGGCAGCCGCCACATCTCGACGAATCGCGTGTTGAACGTGGTGACGCGGCCCGCCTCGTCGGTCACCAGGATCCCGTCCCAGGTGGCCTCCAGGGTCGCGCCCATCAGGGCCAGCGAGCGGGCCAGCTCCTGCGTCTTGACCTCGAGCGCTTCCTTGGCGCTCAGCAGGTCCTGCTCGGCCTGCCGGCGCGCCAGCAGGATGCTCTGCGCATTCTGCATGGCGACCGACCGCAGGAGCTGCTCCTCGTCCGGTTGCCGGTCGTCCGGATCCGCCATCAGGCGATGTCCAGGAACTCGGAGGCCCGCGCGGTGCCGAGCACGCGCGAGCGGATCTTCTCGAACGCGGTGTCCCGGCTCGTCGAGACGTCGTCGCTGAACGGCGAGAATCCGCAGTCGTCGGTGGTCCCGAGCCGATCGGGAGGAATGTAGCCGGCCGCCTCGACGATCGAGTCCCGCACCTCCTCGGGTGTCTCGACGCGCGGGTCGATCGGGGCGATGACCCCGACGAAGACCCACTGGTCCGGCTTCCGGTACTGCCGGATGATCTTCAGCACGCGCCGGCGGTCCCGCTCGCCGGCGAGCGCGACGTAGAAGTTGCCCGCCTTGAGCTCGAACAGGCTCGGCAGCAGGTCCTCGTATTCCACGTCCGCGCTGTGGGTCGAATCGCGGTCGCCGCCCGGGCAGGTGTGGATGCCGATGCGCGCGCGCTCCTCCGCGGAGAAGCGCGCCAGCGCCAGGTTGTTCAGATCGATGAAGCTGTTGAGCAGGCCTCCGGACCGATCGATCTTCATCGCGAGGCGCCCTTCCGTGAAGTCGATCTGGACCTTGTGCGCGCCCTTGCCCAGACACCGGCGAATCTCGGCCTCGTGCTCGCGCAGCAGGTCCGCGATGAAGGCCTCGCGCGAATAGCCCGGGATCCCGTCGGCGGGATACATCAAGCTCAGGGCGGACGGCGAGATGACCGCCTGCTTCACCGGCGCCGTCGCGAAGCGCTGGGCCATCTCCAGGAAGGCGTCCGCGTGGCGCTTGTACCGGAACGGGCCCGCGGTCAGGCGCGGCATGCGGCGGGCGTGGCCGGCCGCGAACGGGATCACGAATCCGTCGGGCGCGGTGTTCGGGAGCCCGTGCACCGGGTACGTCCAGAAGTTGTGATACTTCCGCTGCTCGCCGTCCGTGACCACCGGAGAGCCGGTGGCCTCGAAGCGTGCCACCGTGTCCCGGATCGCCGCTTCGTAGAGGGGCATCAGACTGGGATCGTCGCAGTCCTTCACGGCGAACGCCTGGATGAGCTCCGGTGTTCGCGGGATGCTGCCGATGGGCTCGGTGGGAATAGGCATCGGCGTCGCTCGCAGTATGCCACGTCCCCCGGGACGGCGCTTGACGGCGGTCCAACGATCGGCCCCGTGAGCACGCCGCGCGAACCCCTCCGGTGCGTCGCTCCGGTAGAAATGACCCGGTTCACGGAACTTCCGGGCCGCCGAGGGTGATGTGCTAGCTCTTCCCCTCGATCGCGACGTCCAGGAGGAAGGGGCGCCCCGCGCTGAGTGCTTTCTGCAGCGCGGGGCGCAGCTCGCCCGGGGTGGCGACCCGCATCGCCTCCACCCCCATGCCGCGCGCCAGGTCCACGTAGCCCAGATCGGGCCCGACCAGATCCATGTTCGGGTACCCGCGGTCCGGTTTGGCGCCGAAGCGCTGCCGGTACGTATCCATGTTGTGCTTGAGGATGCGGTACTCGCGATTGTTCAGGATCACGAAGACGACCGCGAGGTCGTGATGCGCGGCGGTCCACAGCGCCTGGATGCTGTACATCGCCGAGCCGTCGCCGGAGAGCGCGACCACGGGCCGAGCGGGGTGGGCCAGCTTCACGCCGAGGGCGCCGGGCAGGGCCTGGCCGATGCCGCCGCCGCGCGCGCCGATGTAGTCTCCGGTGCGCTCGAACTGGACGGTGCGGGCGAGCTCGAGGCTCGCGGTGATGGCTTCATCCACCACGATGGCGTCGGGCGGGAGGGCGGCCTCGATCTCGGCCATCAGCCGCGGCACCGAGATCGGCGCGTGATCCCATCGCTTGGCCGCCCGCGCGCGCTGGGCCTGCGCCTCCTGCGCCTTCAGCGCGCGGAGCGTGTCGTTCCGCCGGGCCGCCGCCTCATGGAAGGCGTCGTCGGCCTCGCGGTCGAGCGCGGCCCGGAGCGCCGCCAGCGCGGCGCGCGGGTGACCCACGAGCCCGACGCTGACCGGCAGGTTGTGCGCGAGGCGCTCCGGCGCCGACTCGACCTGGATGGCGACGGCGCCCGGCGGGAGCGGTGAGCCGGGCGCATACCAGACTTCCTCGAAGAACGGACCGCCGAGCAGGAGCACGACGTCGGCGCCGTCCAGCGCCCCGCGGATGGCCGCCGCGTCGAAGGGCAGGCCCAGGCGGAAGTTCGGGTGGGCGGTCGGCAGCACCTGATGGGCGTGGATTCCTTCGCACCAGACCGCCGCGCCGAGCTGCTCGGCCAGCGCCGTCACCTCGGCCGCCGCGCTCGCCGCCTCGTCTCCCACCACGATCACCGGCCGTCGCGCCCCCCGAAGGAGCGCCGCGGCCGCCTGGACGCCGGCCGGATCGGGCTCGGACGCCCGGAAGAGCCGCCCCGGGTCGAACGGGGGCAGGTCGGTCTCCTGCTCGAGCACGTCGATCGGCAGTGCGACGAAGACCGGCCCCGCGGGCGGGTCGGTGGCGATCTTCAGCGCGCGGTGCACGATCAGGGCGAACTCGTCGGCGCGCTCCACCTGGACGCTCCACTTGGTGAGCGGCGCGGCCATCGCCACCAGGTCGTGTCCGAGCACCGGCCCGCGCAGCCGCAGGCGCGTGTCCTGCTGCCCGGCGGTCACGAGCAGCGGGGCGCGGGCCTTGAAGGCGTTGTAGAGCATGCCGAGCGCATTCCCGAGGCCCGGGGCCACGTGCACGTTGACCACCGCGGGCTTGCCGCTCGTCTGGGAGTAATAGCTCGCGGCCCCCAGGGCCACACCCTCGTGCAGCGCCACGATGTACCTGAGCTGCGGGTAGTCGAGCAGCGCGTCGAGGAGAGGGCTCTCGGTCGTCCCGGGGTTGCCGAAGATGTACTCCACCCCGTGGCCGATCAGGCTCTCCATGAAGACCTGCTTGCCGCGCATCGCTCAGCTCGTGCCCATCTGGGTGCCGCCGTCGATGTTCAGGTTGGTCCCGTACATGAAGCTGGCCGCTCGGCTCGAGGCGAGGAACAGCACGCCGTTGGCGATCTCCTCGGGCCGGGCCATCCAGCCGAGCGGGATGCTGCCCACGACGCGCGCCCGCTGCTCGGCGGTGAGGGGGGCGTGCATCGGCGAGTCGATCGGCCCCGGGTTGACGCAGTTGACGCTGACGCCGGTACCGAGCAGGTCGCGGGCGATGTTGCGGGTGAGCGCGACCACCGCGCCCTTCGACGCGGTGTAGGCCGCGGTGGCGACCCGCCCGCCGCCGCGCGTCACGCTGTCGGAGCCGATCGTGACGATGCGGCCGCGCTTGAGCGGGACCATCCGCTTGACCGCCTCCTGGATGCAGAAGAAGGTGCCCTTCGTGTTGATGGCGAGCACCCGGTCCCACTCGTCCTCGGTCATCGCGGCGAGGGGAGCCGAGCTGATGATACCAGCGCAGGTGACCAGGATCTCGACCGGCCCGAACGCCTCGTCGCACTGGGTGAAGAGGGCGGCGATGTCGTCCCGCCGGGTGACGTCGGTGCGCCGCCACTGGACCTGCGCCCCGAGCTCGGCGGCGGTGCGCTCGAGCCCGGCCTTGTCGACGTCGCCCAGCACGACGCGCGCGCCCTCGCGCACCAGGCCGCGGGCCACCGCCTGGCCGAGCCCGCTCGCGCCCCCGGTCACCACGGCGACCTTGCCGTCAAGCCCGAGGAACTCGCTCATCGCCTGCTACTCGTAGCTGCGCAGGATGCGGCCCGGCATGGCGCCGCTGTGCTTGCCCTCGTCGTAGAGCTGGGTGCCCGCCACGAAGACGGCCTTGATGCCCTCGGACTCGGAGATCAGACGCCGGCCGTTGCACGGCAGGTCGTTCACGTAGCGGGGCGCCTTCGCGGTGACCGTCGCCGGGTCGAACACCACCAGGTCGGCGACCTTGCCCTCCTCCAGCACTCCGCGGTTGGGAATGCCGAACACGGTGGCCGGCACCTGGGTGAGCTTGTGCACCGCCTTCTCGAGGCTCAGCACGCCGGTCCGCCGCACCCAGAGGTCCAGCAGGGCGGTGGCGTAGCCCACGTCGCAGATGACGTCCACGTGCGCGCCGCCGTCGGAGAGCCCGACCAGGCAGCGATCGTCGGCGATCAGCCGCTCGACGCCCGCCGGATCGAAGTTGAACGTGGAGGACTGGAAGCGGGTCGCCAGGTCGTCGGCCAGGCCGAGGTCGAAGTAGGCGTCGACCGGGCGCTTGCCCTGGCTCGCCGCGATCTCCTCGAGGGTGCGTCCCACGTTGGCGGCCAGCTCGGGCCGGCCCACCTCGAGCACGCGCATCTGCCCCCACATGTGCGCGCGTCGCCGGCTCTCCAGCTCCTGCTGGAAGGCGTCGCGGAACGCGGGATCCCGGTACATCGCGATCTTCTCGGCTTCCGGCCGGTTGAACGCCTTCTGCCAGGACACGAAGGACCCGAACATGGTCGGGTTGCGAAGATCGCCCTGGCTCATGATCGGCCGTGGGGTGATCTGCGGGATCGCCTGCTTCACCAGATCGCCGAGCTTGGCGAAGGTCTGGTCGTGGAAGTCGGGCTGGCCCGGATGGGCGAAGAGGGCGAGCCAGGTCACCGGCCGCCCGCTCGCCTGGGTGATCTGCCGCAGGAGCTCGACGTCCTCGTCGCTGACCGCATACATCCCGCCGGAGTTCAGGATCATCTCGATCGCCCCGCGCCCCACGTCGTGAAGGCCCCGCACAACGCCGACCAGCTCCTCGCGGCTGGCGTTGCGGCAGGCCAGGGGCCGTCCCTGGTAGCCCACGTGGTTGCGGGAGGTGGTGGTGCTGAAGCCGAACGCGCCGGCCTCCATCGCCTCGCGGAGGAGCCGACGCATGACAGCGATCTCCTCGGCGGTGGCCGCCCGCTCGAACGAGGCCTCGCCCATCACGTAGTGACGGAGCGGGGTGAACGCCACCAGGCCGGCCACGTTGATGCCGAGCCCGCGGCGGTCCACCGCGTCGAGGTACTGGCCGTAGCTCTCCCACTGCCAGTCGATGCCCGCCTTCATGACGTCGTAGGGGATGGCCTCGACGTTGACCAGGTCCTGCATCAGGATCTCGCGCGTCTCGGGCTTCACCGGGGCCACGCCGACGCCGCAGTTGCCCATGACCACGGTGGTCACGCCGTGCCACGGCGAGCAGGTGACGAGCGGGTCCCAGGCGAGCTGGGCGTCGTAGTGCGTGTGGGGATCCACGAAGCCCGGCGCGAGGACGAGGCCGGCCGCGTCGATCACCCGCGCCGCGGTCTGGCCATTCTTCGGGCCGACGAACCGGATGACCCCGTCCTTCACCCCGAGCTCGCCCATGAAGGTCGGCGCGCCCGTCCCGTCGCAGATCCGCGCGTTCCTGATCAGAAGATCGAGCATGGCGTCTCCCCTTTCGGCGGCCTCACCTGGGCCTCGCGGCCTCAAGAATGGCCAGTTCGGGTCCCGCGGTCAAGACTTCTCCAAGAGGGCACGGTGGGCGCTTGCGGCCCGCTCCGCGTCCTTGGCTTCCGGTAATCTCTACCGACCCCGGGAAGCTCTGACCCGGCCGCGGCCAAAGATCCCGGCCGCCGCCGCGCGGAAACACGGACGAATCCGACCGTTCGCCCCTGGCACGCCGGATGCTCTCCTGATGTTAACCGGCGGTCCGCACCGGACTGTCAAAGGAGAGCGCGCATGAGAGCGATCGTGATTGCCATCGTCTTGATCATCCTGGTCGTCGGGGGGGTGCTGATCTACCAGCGGGACGGCGCGACGTCGATCGGTGAAACGCTGCGCTCGGTCAAGGAATCGTCGCAGGACGCGGCGACCACCTCGAAGGTGAAGACCGCGCTGCTGCTCTCCAAGCACGTCTCTGCGTTCGACGTGAAGGCCAGCACGAGCCGGGGCGAGGTGACCTTGGCCGGCGAGGTGCCGAGCGAGGAGACCCGTCGGCTCGCGGCCGCCATCACCCAGGACACGTCCGGGGTCACCGCGGTCCGCAACAATCTGACCGTGAATCCGGCGGCGCGCGGCAATCAGGACATCGCGCAGCTCGGCGATCGCGTGGCGGATCTCGAGATCAAGACGCTCGTCATCGATCAGCTCGCGCGGAGCCCGGAGCTGAAGGACCGGACGCTGACGGTCCAGGTCAGCAAGAAGGTCGTGTCGCTGGAGGGGGCGGTCGAGACCCCCGCGCAGAAGCGCGCGGCCGAGCAGATCGCGCTCCAGACCCCGGGGGTGCAGGGGCTGGCCGGCCAGATCGCGGTGGCCAACGCCGCGGCGGTTCCGGAGACCGCCGACGACCGGCTGGCCCGGCGGGTCGAGTTCGAGCTCTACTCCACCCGGGCGCTTCCGCAGGGCGTGCAGGTCCGGTCGCAGGATGGGACCGTCAGCCTGACCGGCCCCGTCACGTCCCGCGCCGAGAAGCTCCTGGCCGAGCGGGTGACCCAGTCCGTGGACGGCGTGAAGCGCGTGGTCAACAATCTGAGCGCGCCGGAGGGCGCGGCCGCCCGCTAGGGAGCTAGCGGTTCGTGGCGGAGCGATCGTGCGCGCGGATGGCGGCGCTTCGCCGCGAGCCTAGTCCCAGGGATGGTCCGCGGCGTCTTCGGAGCTATCCGGCTGATCCTCGAGCGAATCGGGCGCGGGAGCCGAGAACTCCACCGCCACCTGCCAGAGCGATGCCGGAGGAGGGTCGCCGAGGCTCGTCGCGAGGTCGGTCGCCTCGCCGAAGGTGAGGATGACCGCCTTGGGCTGCGTGGCGCGCAGGAGCCAGGCTTGCGAAGAGGTCGTCACGAGCCAGAGCACGGTGTCCGGGAGATAGCTGAGCTTGACCGCCAGCACCTCTCCCTGCTTCAGCAGGGCCTCGCAGAAGGCGCGCGCGCTCGGCCCGAGCCCGTCGTTCTCCATGACCTCTTGCAACGTGAATACGGTCGACATGTCTCATTCGAAGGCAAGCGGCATGCCACGTCCGGCGGATGGATCATCTCGCCGGAGATCGGGCGAAAAGGTGCGGCCGGCTGCGGCCATGCCGCGGCGGCAAGCGGTAAGGAATTCCGGTCAACCGTCAGAACAGTTGACCCGGTTGCGCCCGATCAGCGCGGTTGCAGCTCGATGCGGCCGAACATGGCCTCGGCCGATGACCGCGTGTCGTTCGTGTCGATGGAGAGCGCCAGCGCGGGCAGCGGCGGCGGCGCCTCGCCGAACACGCGAAGGTAGTCGTCGGCGACGTTGCGACGCTCGTCGAGCCACTGGCCGAGGCCCTGGTCTCCACGCCGCGCGACGATGAACGTGACCGTCCCCGTCTTCTGGCTGGGGAGCACCGTGCCGACCGGCAGCGCCGCGTCCCAGACGTAGCCGATCAGGCGCGATCGCACGAAGGCGGGGAAGCGCGGCCAGATCGCGAAGATGTGGCCGGTGGCGTCGGAGGTCGCGCGGTTCCGCAGGTCCGCGCCCTGCGGGAGGCTGAGCACGCGCCACTGCCAC
The DNA here is from genome assembly GCA_946479205.1 of uncultured bacterium. The sequence continues at coordinate 11,487 of CAMLFJ010000041.1, forward strand.
GCCAGGAACGGCGTGGCCGCCAGGTCGGCGCGCACCTCCTTCGCGATCGTGGAGTGCTCGCCCGCGCTCTTCATGTGCAGGGCGCGGCGCCCCGCGTGCTCCACCACCGTGAAGTCGTAGGCGGGATGCCCGCCCGGCGTCTCGTACGTCTGCCAGCCCGGCGGCACGCCCCTCGAGCCGACCGGCGCCTGCCCCCAGTCCTCGACGGGCTCGGACGCGCCCGCGCCCCACGCGCGGCCGGGCCGGCCGAGCAGAAGGGCTCCGGCGGCCTGCAGGAACACGCGTCGGCGAAGAGGGTGAGTGGTCATGGGGTTGGCAGAGCCGCCCGATTGCGAATAGTATACGAGGCCATGACCACCGACTCCGCCCGCACTCGCGCTCTCGTCCAGCAGGCCTGGGACGGCGACATCGTCCCGGCGCTCACCGAGTACATCCGTATCCCGGCCAAGTCGCCCATGTACGACACGAAGT
>CAMLFJ010000042.1 GCA_946479205.1 uncultured bacterium
GACGACGCGGAGGCGCTCAAGCGGGCCGGGCAGCTCATGGCGTGGAGCCACGACGCGCGCGGGGCCCGGACCGCGCTCGAGCGCTTCAATCGCGTGAAGGGCGGCGACTACGAGGTGCACTACCTCCTGGGCGAGCTCTACGCGGCCGACCGGGATGAGGAGCGCGCGCGCCTCGAGTACGAGCGGGCGCTCCGGCTCCTGCCCGCCCGCCCGCGTTGACCCGGGGCGCCGCGCCCTCCTCCCTTGAACGCGGCGGACGCCGCCGCCATACTCCTTCGGTGACCCCGCTCCGCTTCGCGTGCGCCGTCTGGCTCCTGTGCCTGACCCTGGATGCCCCGATCACCGTCGCGCGCGCCCAGGCGCCGCCCGCCGCGCCCGAGACGCCCGAGGCCCCCGCCCCGTTCGAGGCCGAGATGATGCGGGCGCGCATCCTGGCGCGCCTGGGCCTGATCGAGGAGGCGCTCGCGGCGTATCGCGCGCTGCTCGAGCGCCACGGGGAGGATCGCGCCCTGCGCGAGGACTACGCGGAGGTCCTCGTGGACGCCGGGCAGCTCGACCAGGCCGGTCCGGTGGTGGATCGCTACCTGGCCGACGATCCCGCCTCCGCGCGGCTGCGCCGGTTGAAGGCCCGGCTCGACCTGGCCCGGGGCGCGCCCGCCGAGGCGGGCCGTCGCCTCGACGCGCTGGCGCGCGAGCAGCCGCGCGACGCCGGCATCACCGCGGACCTGGCCGCCGCCGAGCTCGGCGCGGGCCGGTGGGGCCGGGCGCTCGATCTCTACGGGCGGATGCTGGATGCGGATCCGGAGAACCGCGAGGTCCTGGCCGCCTACCGCGAGATCCTCCTCGCCCACGCCCCGCGCGTCGAGCTGATCCACTCCACGCTGCTCCAGACCGCGGCCACGCACCACGTGGAGGAGGCCGCGTGGCGCGGCTGGCTGGCCGACCGCTGGTGGCTGCGGGCCGGCGCCCGGTACGGCAGCTATCACCAGGACCGGGTGGTGGGCCAGTCCGCGTTCAGCGAGGAGGTGTGGACCGCGCTGGCCACGGTCGGCTTCCGGCCCACGCGCGCGCTCTCGCTCTGGGCCGGGCTCGAGGAGTCGCGGCGCCGCGAGGACATCTACCGCACCATCGGGCGCCTCGGCGCCGCCTACGACGACGCGAAGGCCACCAGCGCGACGGTGGACGTGGCGATCCGCGAGCTGCTCACCAATCCGGTGGCCGCGATTCCGCGGAACGGATCGACCGACCGGGTGACGGTGGACGTGGCCCGGCGCGTCCTGGTCCCGGTGGTGCTGGGCGCCCACTACGACTTTCGCCACTACCGCGTGTCCGGAGAGGAGCTGGGAGACCGCTGGGAGGCGGCGGGGCGGGCCGAGCTCGAGCTGGTGCGGAGCCGCGTGCAGGTGACGCTGATCCCGCAGGTATTTTTTGCCCGGTACACGCCGACCGCGGGCGATGCCCTGCGCGCGGCGGTCTCGTTCATCAAGCGCGAAGACGTCCTGGGCATCGGGAGCGTGGTGGGCTGGGACGTGACGCCCGCGGTGCGCCTGCAGGCCGGCGCGGTCGGGCGCCGCGACCTGTTCCGCGCGATCACGTCGTGGGAGGTCAACGGGGAGGGCCGGTGGCGAATTCGCCCCTGGCTGGAGGGACGCGTGCTCTATACTCGCAACACCGAGTCCACCACGGTGGGCGGCCAGGAAGAATTCTTCCTCGGCCGTCTCGACATCCTGTACTGATGACACCTACGTCGGGGCGTTCGAGGATCCTGCTGCTGGCGGCCGCGCTGCTGACCGCGTCCGGATGCGCGAGCGCGGTCCAGGAGTGGGTGAAGCCCGGCGCCGGTCGGGTCGGCCGCGTCGCGGTGCTCGCCTTCGAGAACCAGACCACCGCGCTGCGGGCCGGACAGGCCACCGCCGATCTCCTCGTCACCGAGCTGCTCGCCACCGGGGCGATCGCGGTGATGGACCCGAGCGAGGCCGCCGACCTCCTCCGCCGCGAGAACCTGGACCCCGCCGACGTGGGCCGCCTGCCGTCCGCGCAGCGGATCGGCCGGCTCCTGCAGGTGAGCCACGTGCTGCAGGGCTCGGTGACCGAGTATCGCTATAAGCCCGGCCTCTCCGAGACGCCCGCGGTCGGCGTCACCGCGCGGCTCGTGGAGGTCGCCTCGGGGGAGGTGGTGTGGAGCGCGAGCCATGCCCGCCTCGGCTCCTCGTGGATCCGCGAGGACGGGCTCGCGCGCGTCGCGCAGCAGGTGGCCCACGACATGGCCGCCCATCTGACGGGCGCCCTGGGCGACGCCCGGGCGCGGTAAGCGCCGGGTGCTCGCCCGCCTCCGCCGCGGCCACCCCTACCTGCTCGAGCTGGGCGGCGGGCTTCTCGTGCTCGCCGTCGTCAACCTGCTGCTGCGGCCGAAGGACCCGGGCTTCCTCGCGGTACAGCCGAATCCGGCCCTCCTGCTCGTCGCGGTGCTGGCCTGCCGTCACGGCCTGCGCGCCGGACTCGTGAGCGGGCTCGCGACCGCGGCCCTGGTCTCCGGGTGCATCGTGGCGCGTCTCGAGTACCTGACCGTCACCGAGCTGCGCACACTCGGGCACTACCTGACGCCGCTCCTGCTGATCGGCACCGGCTTCGGGCTCGGCGCCCAGCGGGAGGCGCTGCGCCGCGCCGAGCGCGCGCGGGAGAGCCGCGTCGAGGCGCTCGAGCTCGAGCTGGCCGACCAGGCGGTGCGCTTCATGGCCGCCACCGAGGCCAAGCACGAGCTGGAGCGGCGGGTGGCCGACGAGCGCGCGTCGCTCTCGAGCCTCTACACCGCGGCCCGCGCCCTCGAGACGCTCGACGCGGAGCGGCTCTACCCGGCGATCGCGCTCACCGCGCGCCGGTTCCTGCAGGCCGACGCCTGCCAGTGCTACGTGCTGGAGGGCGAGCTGATGCGCCTGCGCGCCGCGGAAGGACCCGCCCCCGCGCGGTCGGAGATTCCGCCCGACGACGGGCTGGTCGGCCTGGCCGTCCGCCTCGGCCGCCCGGTCAGCGTGCGCGACGCCACCGCCATCGGTTCCCTCGACGATCTCCACGGCGCGAGCCTGCTGATGGCGGCCCCCCTGCTGGGCCCGCAGGGCACGCTGCTCGGCTGCATCACGGTGACGTCGCTGCCCTTCCTGCGTCTCACCCCCGCGTCGCTCGATCGCCTCGGCCTGGTCGCGGACTGGGGCGCGCGGGTGCTCGCGAACGCGCGGACCCACCAGGAGACCCGGGCGCGCACCATCGAGGACGACCTGGTGGGCGCCTACACCTACGCGTACTACGAGCGCCGGCTCCACGAGGAAGAGGTGCGCGCCGACCGCTACGGCCGCCCGCTCGCGGTGGTCGTCTTCCGTGTCCATCGCTTCGGGGCGGTGGCGCCGGAGCGCCGCATCGAGCTGGGGCGCGTGCTCTCGCTCGTGTTCTCGCGGACGCTGCGCGACGTGGACATCGTGTGCCGCTACGCCACCGAGGACTCCTTCGCGATCATCCTGCCCGAGACCCCGCCCGCGCACGCCGAGGTCGTCGTCGAGCGCCTGTCGCGCGAGATCGGCAACTTCCACTTCGCCCCCTACGCCGACGAGACGGAGGACCTCGAGTTCTCGGCCCGCGTCCTCGCGGTGCGCGAGCGTCCCGGGGGAGTGACGTCCTGATCGCCGCGCTCCCGGCGGGCTGGCTCGCGGAGGCGATCGCGCTTGCGGTCGCGCTCGCGGGCCCCGCGTGGTGGCCCCTGGCCCTCGTCGCGCACGCGGCCGCCGCCTGGCTCGCCGGCCGCGGGCTGGGGGACGGGCGCCGCGACGCCCGGTTCCTCGCGAGCGCGCTCGTGCTCTCGCTGCCGGGCCTCGGCCTGGTCGGGCTCAGCGCGATCCGGTTCTGGCGCAGGCGCGCCGCGCCCTCCGGGATCTACGCGGGGGCCCACTCCGAGATGGCGGACCTGCCCGGTCCCGGCCAGTCTCCCGAACCGGTGGACCGCGTCCTCGACTGGCTGCAGGCCCAGGTCTCGGTGCAGCCGGTCGCGGATCTCATCCGCGCCGCCGACCCGCGCACACAGCGCTGGGGCGTGGGGCTGCTCGCCAAGCGCGGAGACGGCGCCGCGGTGGAGCTCCTGCGTGAAGCCCTCGGCGCCGATGATCGCGACACGCAGATCGCCGCCTCCGGCGCGCTGCAGCGGGTGGAGGAGCGGCTGGTGGCGCGGATCGCGCACGCGCAGGAGCAGCTCCGGCTCGATCCGGAGTCGCCCGAGCGCCTCGTGGCGGTGGGCGACGCGTGCGTGGCCTACCAGGAGAGCCGTCTCCTGGAGGCCGCGATGGGCCGCCACTGGCTCGGGGAGGCGGAAGCCGCCTACCGGGCGGCGCGCGCGCGCCGCCCGGAGTGGGCCGCGCCGGCCGCGGCGCTGGCCCGGGTGCGGCTGGCCCAGGGCGAGGTCGCGGAGGCGGAGGCGCTGGCCGCGGAGGCGCGCGCGGCCGCGCCGTCCACCGAGGCGGACCTGCTCCTCTCGGAGATCTTCTTCGTCCAGGGCCGGTGGGCCGAGCTCCGGACGCTGTCGCGCGATGCGGTCGCGTCCGGCCGCGCCGACGACACGCTGCACTGGTGGGCGGGGGAGCCCGCGGCGTGACCACGACCCCGCCCGCCGACGTCTGCCTGATCCTGGAGGGCACGTACCCGTACGTGACCGGCGGGGTGTCGGGGTGGATCCACCAGCTCGTCAACGCGCTCCCCGAGCTGCGCTTCGCGATCTTCCACATCTCGGCGACGAGCGGGGAGGTGCACGAGCCGCGCTACACGCTGCCGCCCAACGTGGTGAGTCTCGTGGACGTGGGCATCCACGGCGGCGACGAGCCGGCGGGCAAGAGCCACGCGATGGACCCCGCCTCGTGGGAGAAGATCTTCCAGTATCACGAGGAGCTCAAGGACGGCCGCGCCGACGGCCTCGGCGACCTCCTGAGCCGGATCTCGCCGCACCAGGGCGCCGGTCCGTCGGTCCACGACTACATCTACGGCAAGCCGTCGTGGGACATCGTGCGGCGCCTCTACGAGGGCCGGGCCTCCCACATCTCGTTCCTCGACTACTTCTGGACGTGGCGCTTCACCCACCTGCCGATGTTCCGGCTGCTGCACGCGCCGGTGCCGGAGGCCGCCCTCTACCACACCGTCTCCACCGGGTGGGCCGGGCTGGTGGCCGCGACCCAGCGGGTCCGCCACGACCGGCCGATGCTGCTCACCGAGCACGGCATCTATTCCCGCGAGCGGCGCATGGAGATCGACCAGGCCGAGTGGATCTACGTGCAGCGCCAGGCGCCCATGACTCTGTCGGCGGGACCCGGCTTCTTCAAGGAGCTCTGGACCCGGCTCTTCGAGCACCTCTCGCGCATCACCTACGCCCACGCCGACCGCATCGTCACGATCTTCGAGGGCAACCGCCAGGCCCAGATCCGCGACGGGGCGGATCCGGCCAAGACGCTGGTGGTGCCGAACGGCATCAACATGGAGCCGCTCGCCGCGCTGCCGCGAGTGGAGGCCGCGCCGGGGGAGTTCCGCATCGGCTTCGTGGGACGCGTGGTCCCGATCAAGGACGTGAAGACGTTCATCCGGGCGGTCAAGATCGTGAGCGCGACGCTGCCGGGGGCGCGCGCGGTGATCGCGGGGCCCGGCGACGAGGACCCGCAGTACCTCGACGAGTGCCGCGTGCTCGCCGCGACCCTCGGGGTGGCCGAGCGCGTGGAGTTCACCGGCCGCGTGGACGTCAAGCAGATCTATCCGCGGATCGACGTGCTCGTGCTCACCAGCATCTCGGAGGGGCTGCCGCTGGTGATCCTGGAGGCGGCCGCCGCCGGCATCCCGGTGGTCTCCACCGACGTGGGCGCGTGCCGCGAGCTCCTCGAGGGCAGCCAGCCCGCGGACCGCGCGCTCGGGGCGAGCGGGCTGGTGACCGGCCTCGCCGACCCGGGCTCCACCGCCCAGGCCATTCTGAGCCTGGCCCGAGATCCCGGTCTGCGCGAGGAGATGGGCCGGGCCGCGCGCAACCGGGTGCGGGCCCACTACCAGGAGTCCGACCTGATCCGTCGCTACCGGGAGATCTACACCGACATGATCGCCCCGCGGGCGCGCTAGGGCGATGGCGGGCATCGGCTTCCGGCTCAAGCGCCTCATCGTCGAGGACAGCAGCAGCGGCTGGCTGCGCGCGCACCTCTACGGCGCGGTCCTCTCGGCGGGCCCGTGGCTGCTCTCGATCTGCACGCTCGGCACGCTCGCCCTCTTCTCCCGGGACCTGATCGGCGAGACCGCGCACGCGCGCTTCCAGGCGATCGTGGTCTACACCTACACGTTCTCCCTGATCACCACCGGCGCCGCCCACATGGTGGTGACGCGCCAGCTCGCCGACGAGCTGTACGTGGGCCGCATCGGGAGCCTGGTCGTCTCCTACCGGTTCACGGTGGGATGGACCGCGCTGGCGCACCTCGGGCTGGGCGGCCTCTTCTACGCGCTGGCCCCCGGGCTCGATCCCGCGCTGCGCGTGTTCGGGGTCATGCTGCTGGTGGTGGTGTCGTGCACCTGGATGGTGATGATCTACCTGGGCGCGGCCCAGGACTACGCGAGCGTGGTGACCGCGTTCTTCGTGGGCAACCTGGTGAGCCTGCTCGCCGCGCTGGCCCTCGGCCGCTGGCTCGGCACCAGCGGACACCTGGGCGGGTTCCTGCTCGGGCAGACCGGTATCCTCTTCGTGCTCTGCGCCCGGGTGGAGCGCGAGCTCGCGGCGGTGCGCGTGCCCGAGACGGTGGATCTCACCGGCGCCTTCGTCCGCTACCCGGACCTGATCGCGGCGGGGCTCCTCTACAACGCGGCCATCGCGGTGGACCGCATCGCGTTCTGGGTCGCGCCGACCGGCCGCACCATCGCGGGCTGGTTCCACGCCTCGCTCTACGACACCCCGATCTTCCTGTGCTACCTTTCGGTGGTGCCGTCGCTCGCCATCTTCCTCGTCAGCGTCGAGACCGACTTCTACGATCGCTACCGGGAGTACTACGGGGTGGCCACCAAGCACGGCACCCTGCGACAGGTGATCGAGGCCAAGCGGGCCATGACCGCGTGCCTGCGCGACGGCCTGCGCCGGGTGATGGTGGTCCAGGGCCCGCTGACCCTGCTCCTGATGGTGCTGGCGCCGTGGATCGCGGCCGAGCTCGCGCTCGACGGGCTGCAGCTCGGGATCATGCGCTGCGGACTCGTGGGCGCGCTGCTGCACGTGCTGTGCCTCTTCGGGGGCATCGTGCTGCTCTACTTCGACCGGCGGCGGGCGGCCGCCGAGGTCGCGGGCGTCTTCCTGGCCGCCAACCTGCTCCTCACCGTGATCACCCTGCTGGTGGGCCCGCGCAGCTACGGGCTCGGGTACCCGCTCGCCGCGCTGCTCGGGTGCGCGTGGGCCTACCATCGCCTCGAGCAGACCCTGGACGATCTGGAGTACCTGACGTTCGCGGCGCAGCCGATGGCGCCCGAGGCGTCGGCCGTCGAGTCGAGCCCGACCGCATCCGCCTGATGGCACATCGCTCGGCGGGCGAGGCCACGCTGGTGGCGGCCCTGCTCGCCCTGCTCGCGGCGGCCATCGTCTACCCGCTGCTCCAGGTGCTGTCGGTCGCGTTTCTCGAGGGCGGGATGCCGACCCTGCGGCCGCTGCTGGCCTTCTTCGCGCGGCCGTTCTTCCGCGAGGCGTTCGTGAACACGGTGCTGGCCGGGGTGCTGGCGGTGGCGATCGGCACCGTGATCGCGGTGCCGCTGGCCCTCCTCACCGTGCGCTACCGCTTTCCGGGGCGGACGCTGGTCACGGTGCTGGGCGTGCTCCCGCTCGTGATCCCGCCCTTCGTGGGCGCGGTGGCCTTCCAGCAGATCCTGGGGCGGAGCGGGGCGGTGAACCTGCTGCTGCGCGAGCACGCGGGCTTCACGATCCCGTTCATGGAGGGGCTGACCGGAGTCGTGCTGGTGCAGAGCCTCCACTACTTCCCGTTCATCCTGCTGAATACCGCGGCCGCGCTGGCCGGCCTCGACCGCTCTCTGGAGGAGGCGGCCCAGAACCTGGGCAGCTCGGGACTGCGCCTCTTTCGCCGCGTGCTGCTGCCGCTGGCCCTGCCGGGCTACGCGGCGGGCGCCCTCCTCACGTTCATCCGCGTGATCGACGATCTGGGCACGCCGCTCATGCTGAGCTACCCCAAGCTGCTGGCGCCGCAGGCCTACGTGCGGGTGACCACGATCGGCCTCACCGACGTGGACGGCTACGTGATCTGCGTGATCCTGATCGCGCTGTCGCTCGGCGCCCTCGCGCTCTCCAAGGCGGTCCTGGCCCGCGGCGAGTTCGCGGCCCTCGGCCGAGGCGGCGAGGCGCCGCCGGTGGCGCTGGGCCCGCGCGGGACGCTGGCCGCGTGGGGGCTCGTGGCGCTGCTGCTGGGGCCGGCGCTGCTCCCGCACGCGGGCATCCTGCTGCTCTCGGTCTCCCGGGTCTGGAGCCTCTCGCCGCTGCCGAGTGTCTACACCCTCGGCAACTACGAGGAGATCCTGGTCCGCTCGCCCCAGTTCATCGCCAACACGGTGCGCTACGCGGGGCTCGCCGCGCTGCTCGACGTGGCCCTGGGCGCGGTGATCGCGTGGCTCCTGCTCCGCGGCCGCGTGCGCGGGCGGCAGTGGCTCGACACGATCTCGACGGTGCCGCTGGCGATTCCCGGCGTGGTGATCGCGGTCGGCTACCTCCGCGCCTTCGGGTCGTTCCGCGTGCCCGGCCTGGGCGAGCCGCTCACCTCGACCTGGCTCATCCTGGTCATCGTGTACGCGGTGCGGCGGCTACCCTACGCGGTGCGCGGGGCCTACGCGGCGCTCCAGCAGCTCTCGCCCGCGCTGGAGGAGGCGGCCCAGAATCTCGGAGCCAGCCGGGCGCGGACCTTCCGGCGCATCACGCTGCCCCTGATGCTGCGCGGGCTCCTGGCCGGCGGCCTGCTCGCCTTCATCACCTCGGCGGTGGATCTGTCCGCCACGATCCTGCTGGTGCCGCGGGTGGAGCTGGGGCCGCTCTCCTACGGCATCTACCTCTACATGCAGTCGGCGGTGGGCCGCGGCCCCGGCGCGGCGCTCGGGGTCGTCGCCATCGTGCTGGTGGCGGCCGGGTCCTGGGCCGCCACCGCGCTGGCGCGGCGCTCCGGGGCCGCGCTCTTCCGGACCTGACGATGGCGCCGCGCCTGCGGACCGAGTGGGTGCTGCCGGCCTCGATGCTGCTCGGGACCTTCGCGTGGTCGTTCGTCTACGTGAGCCTGCCGTTCCACATCCAGAAGATGTCGACCCTGGACCCGGGCGCGACCCTGCGCTGGACCGGGTGGATCCTCGGCATCAGCCCGCTGATCACCGTGATCACCGCGCCGATCTCCGGACGCATCGGCGAGCACATCGATCCCAAGCGCGGCTTCATCGCGGTGCAGGCCTTCCAGGGGCTCGGGTTCCTCGGCATGGCGCTCGCGCGCACGCTGCCCGAGATGCTGGTGGCCCGCGTGCTCCTGGGGCTGATGGGCGCGGTCTCCACCTTCGCGTTCATCATGGTGGGGCGGTCCGGCGGCGACGTGCGCCGCCAGGTGTCCTACATCCAGTCGGGCATGACGCTGGGGCAGGTGCTGGGGCCCGCGGTGGGGGCGGTGGTGGCGGCGCGGCTCGGGTTCCGGCTGTCCTTCATCCTGGGCGGCGTGATGCTCTGGGCCTGCTCCGCCCTCGTGGCCTGGGGCGTGCCGCCGGGCAAGCCGCGCGACGCGAAGGCCGCGGGCGACCGGCGCACGTCGCCGCGGGAGCTGATCACCGCGTGCCTGGTGGTGCTCACCGGCTCGACCCAGATCTTCTTCCTGGCCGCGATCCTCCCGCAGATCCTCCCGCCGCTGGGCGTGTCGGGGGACTCCACGCTCGAGGTCAGCGGCTTCCTCCTCCTGATCACCGGGCTGGCCGCCGCGCTCGGCGCGATGGCGGCCCCGCGCCTGGCCGAGGTGGTCGGCGACCGCCGCGCGCTGATCTGGTTCCTCCTCGGCTCCTCGGTGCTGGTGGCCGCGCTCGGGATCGCGGGCAACGTGTGGAGCTTCGGAGTGCTGCGTTTCCTGCAGGTGCTGTGCATCGCGCCGATCTTTCCGCTCTCGGTGGCCGCGATCGCGCAGCGGGCGTCCGGGGAAGCCATCGGATTCATCAACTCGGCGCGGATCGGGGCGGCCTTCATCGGGCCGGTCGTGGCGACGACGCTGCTGTCGTCGATGCCGCCCGCCGCGGTCTACCTGGTGCTGGCCGGCATGGGGCTGTCGGTGATCCCGCTCGTGGCGCGGCTCAATCGCCGCGCGCGGCCGTGGAACGAGGCCCCTCCGTGGGGCGAGGGAGGTCGGAGGGCGTGAGCCAGGGCGATCTGGTCCGGCTGTCGGAAGTGCGCATGGAAGGCGTGGGCAAGCGTTACGGCGAGCACTGGGCGGTGCAGGACGTCTCGCTCTCGATCCGCCCCGGCGAGTTCTACACGCTGCTGGGACCGTCCGGATGCGGCAAGACGACGCTGCTCCGCCTGCTCGCCGGGTTCATCACCCCGGACACCGGCCGCATCATCGTGGACGACGAGCCGATCGATCCGGTGCCGCCGTGGAAGCGCAACCTGGGCATGGTCTTCCAGCACTACGCGCTGTGGCCCCATCTCTCGGTGTTCGAGAACGTGGCCTTCGGGCTCCGCGAGCGCGGGGTGAGTGGCGACGCGCTGGCCACGCGAGTGGCCGCCGCCCTCGGCCAGGTGGGGCTCGCCGGGTTCGAGACGCGCCGGCCCTCGCAGCTCTCGGGGGGCCAGCAGCAGCGGGTGGCGCTCGCCCGGACCCTGATCGTCCAGCCGCGCCTGCTCCTGCTCGACGAGCCGCTCTCCAACCTGGACGCGGTGCTGCGGTCACAAATGCGGCTCGAGCTGGCGCGGCTGCACCGCGACGTGGGCATCACCACCATCTACGTCACTCACGACCAGGCGGAGGCGCTCGCGCTGTCCACCCGCATCGCGGTGCTCAGTCAGGGGCGGATCGTGCAGGAGGGCAAGCCGGAGGAGATCTACTGGCGGCCGCGCAACCGGTTCGTGGCCGAGTTCGTGGGGGCCGCCAACCTGGTGGCGGTGCGGGTGCTCGAGGTGCGCGAGCTGGGTGTGGTGGTGGACACCACCGGTGGCTCGCGCATCCCGGTGGCGTCGGGCGGACACCCGTGGGCGGTCGGTGACCGCGGTCTCCTCTGCCTCCGGCCCGAGGCGCTGCGCCTCGAGGAGGCCGAGCGCGCGGCGGGAGGCATTCGCGGCAAGGTGGCCGGTCACGTCTTCGAGGGCGCGCGCCAGCTCTACGACGTCACGATCCCGGGCGGCACCGTGCGGGTGGAGATGATCACCTCCGCGCAGCAGGGCAAGAGCTTCAAGCCCGGCGACGACGTCAAGATCGAGATCTCGCCGGAAACGAGTGTCTTGCTGCCGGCGGAGCCCGGCTGATTACCGTTTGGTTCTTCAAGCTCTATCCAATGCGGGGGCCCAGAAATGGCCCCCGCACTCCCCCATTGGCGGACGACCGTTTCGGCGCTTGGACAAAAGGTGTAATCTTCGGGCCCGGGAGGCCGCCATGACCGATATCAGTCCTCAGGACCTGAAGGCGAAACTGGATGGCCGGGATCCGCTCGTGCTGCTCGACGTGCGCGAGGACTGGGAGACCGCGCTGTGCCGGCTCGAGAACGCGACCCACATTCCGATCGAGGAGATCGAGTTCCGCACCACCGAGCTCGATCCCGCCGACGAGATCGTCGTGTACTGCCATCACGGCGTGCGCAGCGCCGCGGTCGCCAACTTCCTCCGCCAGCAGGGGTTCAAGGCGGTGAACCTCGCGGGCGGCCTCGACTTCTGGGCACAGACAATCGACCCCAAGATGAAGCGGTACT
>CAMLFJ010000043.1 GCA_946479205.1 uncultured bacterium
GCCGAGCCCAGGAGGGAGGAGGCGGTGGTGGCGCCCACCGGGGAGTGCACCGCGAGCACCTGCTTGCCGTGGATCGTGTAGGCGCTCCAGCCGGCCTGCGAGATCAGCAGGATGAAGTCGCCGGGCATGAGCTCGAGATTGGCGATCGCCCGCCAGCTCCCGCGCGTGATGACCAGCAGGACGCCCGCCATCGAGGCGGCCACTCCCGCCCACTGGCGGCGTCGCAGCCGCTCCTTGAGATAGAAGCGCGCGCCGAGGGCCACCATCACCGGGGTGGCCGCCTGCAGGATCGCCGCGTTGGCCGCGGTGCTGAGCGCGATGCCGAGATAGGTGCCGCCGGTGGAGACGAAGAGCCCGGCGAACCCCAGGAACGCGAAGGTGCGCAGGTCGGCCGCGCGCAGCTCGCGGAACTCCTCCCAGCCGCGGCGGAAGAGCAGCACGGTGAGGAACGCGGAGGCGAGCGTGCAGCGCAGCGAGACCAGCACGTAGGGCGGGAAGTGGGCGAGGGCGAGCTTGGCGAACGCGGGATAGGAGCCCCAGAGCGTGGAGATGAGGGTGAGGGCGAGGTAGGCCCGCGTTTGACCGGGGTCGGGCACCCGCCTATGATAGCGCGGCCCCCATGGCGGACTACATCCTCGAGCGCCGCGTGTGGCTTCCGCGTCCACGCGCCGTGGTGTTCGAGTTCTTCGCGGATCCGCGCAATCTGGAGCGGATCCACCCCGCGTGGGCGCGGCCGCGCTGGCTCACCCCGCCGCCCCCCCGGCTGTCCGCGGGCGCCGTCCTCGACTTCCGCGCGGCCGCGCTACCCGGGCGCTGGCGGGTGATCGTCCGCGAGTTCGACCCGCCCTTCCGCTTCGTGGACGCGCAGGTCGTCGGGCCGTTCGCGCGCTGGGAGCATCGCCACCGGTTCACCGAGGGCGAGGCGGCCGAGGGCGGGACCTGGGTGGAGGACCGGGTGACCTACCGGCTGCCCCTGGGACCGCTGGGCCGGCTCGTCCACGCGCTGGGAGCCGGCGGGCAGGTCCGCCGGCTCTTCGACCATCGCGACCGCCGCCTGCGCGCGCTCTTCGCGGCCGGCTAGGCGGCGGGGGCGGGCAGCTCGATGCCGAGCGCGGAGAGGCGGGGCCGCACGCGCTCGGTCAGGAGGCCGATCCGCGCGAGGTTGTTCACCATCGAGGTGTGCATGTCGCGCTTGAAGAACTTCCGGTACACCGCGTAGTCGTTCCGGGCCGCCACGTCGCGCCGGTAGACCTTCACTTCCTCGATCTGGGCGCGCGAGAAGCCGACGTCGCGGTAGGCCTCGAGCGGGAAGAAGCCGGTCAGCACCTTCTCGAGCGCGAGGCAGGTGAAGTCCTCCATCTCCTGGCGCTCCGCGTCGCTCGCCTCGCGGACGATGTCGGGCAGGGCCAGCATGCCGAAGCCCATGTGGCGCGACTCGTCCTGCAGGATGCGGGTGCACACCTGGCGGAGGAGCGGATCCGCGGCGGCCTCGCCCATCATCTTGAAGATGGCGACCGCGAAGGTCTCGGCCACGAGCTGGAGCGCGATGGTCTTGATGTACCAGCGGGGGTCGGTGAGGATCGCGTCGAAGAGCACGCGCTCGTTGTCCGGCATCGGGTAATGGAGGCCGCCGAGCCGGGTCTGGATGTAGCGCTCCAGAACCTCGTTGTGGCGCGCCTCGTCCATGACCTGGGTGGCCTGGAAGAACTTCTCGTCGGTGCCCTGGACGATGTTGACCATCTGGCTACACGCGAGCATCGCGCCCTGCTCGCCGTAGACCAGCACCGAGAGCCGCCAGGCCGCGATGCGCCGGTTCAGGTCCACCCGGTCCTTCTCGGAGAGGCTCGTCCAGATCCGGCTGCCGTGGATGTCCACCAGCTCGTCGGAGAGCACGCGGCCGTCCGACGGCTCCGGAGTGTCCCACGCGATATCGCGGCTCGCGTTCCACTGGTCGCGCTTGGCCTTCTCGTAGAGGCCGCGCATGTCCTCGGCCTGGACCGAGTAGTCGAACTCGAACACGGTCTCGATGGTTCCGGGAATCACGCGGCGTTCCATCTTGAGATCGGTTGGCTTGAGATCGGCTGGCTTGATAGCGGCCATGGGAGCCTCCTTGAAAACCGGTGAGTACTATTTCTATACTCACGAGTTTTATCACGGGGTTCGGGTCCCGGTCAAGTAGACTGGGCCGGTGAATGCCAAGCGCAAGGCGGCCCGCGCCCAGATCCTGCGCGCCGCCGCGGATCTCTTCCGGGAGCGCGGATACCAGGCCTCCACCGTCGAGCACATCGCGGCGCGCCTCGGGATGTCGAAGGCCTCGCTCTACACCCACTTCCGGGCCAAGGAGGAGATGCTCGCCGCCATCTCGCGGGAGACCATCGAGGCCTTCACCCGGGATCTCAGCCTGGTGCTGGGCTCGCGCCTGGATCCCGCCGAGAAGCTGCGGCGGGTGGTGCGGCAGCACGTGCGGTTCGTCATCGCCAACCGGTCGTTCCTGACCGTGTTCTTCGGCGAGGAGGCGAACTTGCCCCCGCGGTTCGTGCGCTCGCTGGCCGCCCAGAAGGATCGCTACGACAAGGGGGTCGAGCGCATCGTGCTGGAAGGGGTGCGCGCCGGCGTGTTCCGGGACGTGGCGCCGCGGCTGGTGGTCTTCGGCGTCCTCGGCATGCTGAACTGGGTCCACAAGTGGTACAACCCGGCCGGCCGCTGGGGCGCCGAGGAGATCTCGACCGCCTTCCTCTCCCTGATCGAGGGCGGCCTCCTGCGGCAGAAGCGGCGGAGCCCCGCGCTGAGCGGGCGGCTCCGCCGGCTCGAGCGCGAGCTCCTGGACGTCGCCCGCCAGCTCGATGCCTGATCTCCTCGGCGCCCACATGTCCATCGCGGGCGGCCTCGCCCGCGCGGTGGAGCGGGGCCTGGAGGTCGGCTGCTCGGTGGTGCAGATCTTCCTCAAGAACCAGCGGCAGTGGACGGCCCGTCCCTACGCGGACAGCGAGGTCCGCGAGTTCCGCGCCGCCTGGAAGGCGAGCGGGATCCGGGTGGTCTTCGCCCACGCCAACTACCTGATCAACCTGGCCACCCCGGTGCCCGCGGAGTGGCGCCGCGCGGTGGACGTCTTCCAGGACGAGCTGGAGCGGGCGGAGGCGCTCGGCCTGCCGTTCGTGGTGATCCACCCGGGCTCCCATCGCGAGACCGGACTGGAGCAGGGTATCCGGCGCATCGCGCGCGCCATCGACCGGCTGCACGAGCGGACGCGCGGCTATCGGGTGCGGGTGGTGCTCGAGAACACCGCGGGCGGCGGGTCCAGCATCGGCCGGTCGTTCGAGGAGCTGGCCGCCATCGTGGCCGCGGTCGCCGAGCCGGCCCGCGTGGGCATCTGTCTGGACACCTGCCACCTCTTCGCGGCGGGCTACGACATCCGCACCGCCGACGGCTACCGCGACGCGATGGGGCGTGGCGTCCGGCTGCTCGGCGCGCGGCGCGTGCGCGCGTTCCACCTCAACGACGCACGCCAGCCGCTCGGCTCCGGCCTCGACCGGCACGAGAAGATCGGCCGCGGCCACCTCGGCGCGGAGACGTTCCGGCGGCTGATGAACGACCGGCGCTTCGCCCGGGTCCCGATGGCGCTCGAGACGCCGAAGGATCCGGAGCCGCGCGCGGACCGCGAGGCCCTCGCGCTCCTCCGGAGCCTGCGGGCCGGGCGAGCCGGCCTTCCGGGGTCGCGCTAGCGGGAGTGGACCACGCCCTTCCGCGGGCAGCCCGCCCGGATCGGGCACTCCGAGCAGCGCGGCGAGACGGGCAGGCAGACGTTCTGGCCGAACGACACGAGCAGGTCGTTGTAGCCGATCCAGTAGCGGCGGGGCAGGGTGCGGCGGAGCGCCATCTCGGTCTCCTCCGGATTGCGCGTCTTGACGTAGCCCCAGCGGTTCGAGATCCGGTGCACGTGCACGTCCACGCAGATGCCCGGCTTGTTGAAGCCCTGGGTCACCACCAGGTTCGCGGTCTTGCGGCCCACGCCCTTGAGGGTGAGCAGCGCGTCGATGTCGTCGGGCACCGCGCCCCCGAAGCGCGCGAGCAGATCGCGGCTGATCTCGCGGAGCACGCGCGCCTTCGTGCGGTAGAAGCCGACCGGGTAGATGGCGCGCTCGATCGCGCGCGGGGTGAGGCGGCGGATGCCCGCGGGGGTGTCGGCCAGCGCGAAGAGCCGCGCCGCCGCCGGGCCGGTGGTCTGGTCCTTGGTGCGGAGGGAGAGCAGGCAGGCGACGAGCACCCGGAAGGGATCATGCCACTGCGCCGCGACCTCGGCGAGCGCGGTGACGCGCCATCCGGGCGCCTCGCGCCGCAGCCGCCGGATCGTGTGCCCGATGCTCATGGGCGGGCCGGGAGGTCGGCGAGGAGCCGGCGGGCCTCGGGGGAGTCCTTCAGCGTCCAGTCCGCCGCGTTCGACGGGGCCTTCTCGTCCAGCACCGCCTGCAGCTCCCGCCGCGCCTCCGGGACGCGCCCGCCCTTGATCAGGGTGCGGGCCAGGCCGACGCGCAGGCCGGTGAATCGGCCGTCCACTTCGAGGCCCGCCCGGAAGAGCCGCTCGGATTTCTCCAGGTCGCCGCCGAAGAGGCCGGGCACCTCGTAGTAGACGGTGCCCGCGAGCGCGTAGGCGGGCGGGAACCGCGGGTCCAGCTCGAGCGCGGTCTCCATGCCGCGCTTGACCTCGGGCAGCAGGAAGAGCGACCGCAGCACGCCCTTGGTCTGCCCCCACCGTCCCGCGTTGGTGGCGTACCAGAAGTGGGCGCGCGCATTGCGGGGCTCGATCTCGGCGGCCCGCCTGGCCGCCTGGCGGCCCTGCTCGTAGGCGTCGAGCTTCTCCTGCGCGTCCCGGGCGCGCACGTCACCGTAGAGGAACGCGATCTGGGCGAGGCCCAGCAGGTTGTCCACGCTCGGATCGGCCTGCGCGGCCTGCGCCATCAGCGGTCTGAGCGCGTCGATGCGCGGAGGGTTCTCGTGGTACCGGCCGGTGAGGCCTCGAACCTCGGCGGCGAGCGGGGACTGGGCGCCCGCGGCCCCCGCCGCGCTCAGGAGCATCACGATCGCCGCGGCCGCGCGCATCGCGCCCGATGCTAGAGGTCGCGCGCGCGCCTGTCAACCGCGCCCGCGATCCACCCGCGGCTCCGCCACGCGGCCGGTTGCGATGCCGCCGCGCCGCCGGTATGGTAGGGCGCGATGAGACTCGTGCCCGCCGCGGCGGTGCTGGTCTGGCTCGGCGTCATGGCGTTCTTCGCCGGCGTGGTGGCGCCCGCCGCCTTCTCCACGCTCGACCGCGAGGCGGCCGGCCGCTTCGTGAGCGCGGTCTTCCCCCGCTACTACGCGGTCGGCGCGGCCCTGGGCGCGCTCGCGCTGGCCGGTCTCGGCCTCCGGCTCGTGCTCGGCCCCCGCCGGCCCTGGGACGGGTTGCCGCTCCTGCTGGTCGCGGTGATGCTGGCCGCCACGCTCTACGCCTGGCTCGTCGTGCTGCCGGCCGCGCACGCGGCCCGCGAAGCGCTGCGGCAGAGCGGTCCCGCGCCGGGCGCGGTCTCCACGGAGGCGCTGGCCTTCGCGCGGCTGCACCGCCTCTCGGGCGTGCTGAACGGTACCGCGATGGTCGCGGGCGTGCTCGTGCTGGCCGCGGTGGGGCTCAGGCGATGAGCCGGGCCTTCGAGCCGCTGGGGCTCGATCACCTGGTGCTCCACGTCCGCGACCAGGCCGCGTCGGAGCGTTTCTACGTCGACGTGCTCGGCTGCACGCTCGACCACGTGAACAAGCCGATCTCCCTGGTGCAGCTGCGCTTCGGAGAGCACCTCATCGATCTGCTGCCCGGTGAGCGTGTGGAGGGCGGCGGGCTGGATCACTTCTGCCTCTCGATCCGCTCCGGTGACCTCTCGCGGGTGCGCGACGAGCTCCGGGCGCGCGGGGTGACGGTGGACGGCGACGTGGTGCAGCGGCGTGGGGCCTTCGGCTCCGGGCCGTCGCTCTACATCCAGGACCCGGACGGCTACCGGATCGAGCTCAAGCCCCGCTGATCGGTCCCCCAACTGCCAGAATCAGGAGGGTGCGGACGATCTGCTCGGCGGTGACCGCCCCGCCGTCGGTGGCCGCCTGGAGCAGGCAGCCCTCGGCGGCGCCCACGATCACCGCGGCCACCGCGCCCGCGTCCATCCCGGCCCGGAAGGCGCCGGCCCGGACGCCTTCCACCAGGATGTCCTCCAGGGAGAGTCGGATCTGCTCGCGCTGCCACGCGAGGGTCAGCCGGAACTGCTTGTCGTGGCGCGCCCGCATCCAGCCCTGGAGGAAGAGTCCCGAGAAGTCGGGATCGCTCTCCCCGTAGGCCCCGAAGAGGATCTCCATCGCGCCTTCGAGCTTGGCCCGTGGCGCGCCGGGGCCTCGCGCCACGCGGGCGAGCTCGGCCACGATGGGCAGGCCGCGCTGTTCGACCAGGCCGGCCGCGGAAGCGGCGGCGGGCGGGGCCACCGCGATCGGCGGGGCGGGGGGAGCCGGGACCGTGCGGCGCCGACGGACGCGGGAGCGGATCCGGCGCCGGGGACGGGCGGGGCGGCGGGATTTCCGCTTCTTCACATCCGGGGAGATCAGTTCCCGGACGAGACGAACTGGAAGGACTCGATCTCCACGCGGAAGCGGCGCTCGGAGCCGGGCGACGACATGCGGACCTCGAAGCTCGAGGAGCCGCGCGAGGGCACCACGCCGAAGACGTAGGCGCGGCCGCGACTCACCGTCCGGCCGTTCTCGTCGAGCCCTTCCACGCTCACGACGACGCGCTCACAGGACTGGTTGGTGCCGTTCCGCACCTCGCCGTAGACCAGGACGCGCCCGCTGCCCACGCGCTCGGTGGTGAAGCTCACCGCGAGGCGCGACGAGGACTGCGGCGTGAAGGTCTGGGACCGGGCGGCCGGAGCGAGCGCGAGGAGGAGCAGGCTTCCCGCCGCCGCGAGCAGGGCGCGGCGGATCATTCGTACCGGAGGGCGTCGATCGGATTGAGGCCGGCCGCCTTGCGGGCCGGGTAGAACCCGAAGAAGATGCCGACCGCGGCCGAGAAGCCGAAGGCGAGCAGGATCGCGTCGAACTGCAGCAGGGTGCGCCACTCCGCGAAGTAGGCGATCGCGTAGGAGCCGAGCAGGCCCGCCCCCACCCCGATGACCCCGCCGATCAGGGACAGGGTCACCGCCTCCACCAGGAACTGGGTGAGGATGTCCTTGCCGCGCGCGCCCACCGCCATGCGGAGGCCGATCTCCCGCGTCCGCTCGGTCACCGAGACCAGCATGATGTTCATGATACCGATACCGCCGACCAGCAGCGAGACCGAAGCGATGGCGGCCAGGAGGATCGTGAGGACCCGGGAGGCCGCCTCCTGGGACTGGAGCACCTCGGCGAGGTTGCGGAGGTTGAAGTCGTCTTCCTGGTGGGGCTGCAGGCGGTGACGCTGTCGCAGCAGCTCCCGGATCTCGTTCTCCGCCTCCTTCATGAGTCCCGCGTCCCGGACCTTGATGCTGATGGTGCCCACCGCGCGCCCCTTGGCCTGGTTGCCGCCCACGACCTTGGTCTTGGCGGTGGACATCGGGATTAGGATCTGATCGTCTTGGTCCTGCCCCCACGTCGTCTGTCCCTTGCGATCCATGACCCCGATGATGACGAACGGGACCTTCTTGATCCGGATCACCTGACCGAGCGGCTCCTCCTCGCCGAACAGGTTCTGCGCCACGGTCTGCCCGACCATGGCGACCTTGGATGCGCCCTCTACCTCCTCTCGGGTCAGCGAGCGCCCGGTGCTTACCTCCCAATCGCGGGCCGGGAGGTACTCCGGGGTCACTCCCAGGATGGTCGTGGACCAGTTGAGATTGGAGTAGACGACCTGGGCGTTGCCGCGGACGGAAGGGGCGACCACCTCCACGAGCGTGATATCCCGTTCGATCGCCAGGGCGTCGTCTTCGGAGAGCGTGGCCTGGGCGCCAGCCCCGAGTCGCACCCCCCCCTGGTTCACGGTGCCGGGCCAGATGATGATGAGGTTGGCGCCGAGGCTCTGGATCTGCTCGGCGACCCGGGCCTGGGCGCCGGCGCCCACCGCCACCATGGTGATGACCGCGCCCACCCCGATGACGATGCCCAGCATGGTGAGCGCGCTCCGCAGCTTGTTGACGCGGAGGGCCCGCACCGCGATGCGCGCGCTCGCGAGGACGTTCACGGCGAGGCGACCTCGGGCTCCAGGTCCTCTTCCTCCTGCTCGTCTCCGCGGGGCAGGGTGGCGAGCTGCTCGCGGGCCACCAGGCGGTCGCGGACCGTTTCGTCGCGGATCAGCCGCCCGTCGCGGAAGCCCAGCACGCGACCGGCGTAGCGCGCGATGTCGGCTTCGTGGGTCACCACCACCACCGTGATGCCCTCGTGATTGAGGTCCTGGAAGAGGGCCATGATCTCCACGCTGGTGTGCGAGTCGAGCGCGCCGGTGGGCTCGTCGGCGAGGATCAGGATCGGATCGTTGATGAGGGCGCGCGCGATCGCCACCCGCTGCTGCTGCCCGCCCGACAGCTGCGCCGGGTGGTGGTGCTCCCGCTCCGAAAGGCCCACCGCGGCGATCTTGGCGCGGGCCCGGGCCTGCCGGTCGCGCGCCTGGATAGCGCTGTAGAGCAGGGGCAGCTCCACGTTCTCGAGCGCGGAGGTGCGCGGTAGCAGGTTGAAGGTCTGGAACACGAAGCCGATCTTCTCGTTGCGCACCCGGGCGAGCCGGTCGCGCCCCATGTGGGAGACGTCGAGACCGTCGAGGCGGTACTGGCCGGCGGTCGGGGTGTCGAGGCAGCCGAGCAGGTTCATGAAGGTGGACTTGCCGGAGCCGGACGGCCCCATCACCGCCACGAACTCGCCCGGCTGGATGGCGACCGAGACGTTCCGGAGCGCGTGGATCCGCCGCGTGCCGAGGTGATAGTCCTTCACGAGATCCTCGGTCGCGATGAGGGCGTCGGGCATCTCAGAGCCGGAGCCGCGGGGCGCCTTGCGGCTGCTGCGGGCGGTCGCCCGGGACCATCACGCCGACGATCACCTGCTGGCCTTCCTTGATCTCGCCCTTGGCCACCTCCGTGTAGGTGCCGTCGCCGATGCCGAGCTGCAGCGAGAGCGCGGCCGGCTTGCCGTCCGGCCCGAGCATCCACACGCGACCCGCGGGCGGTCCCCCTGCGCGGCCGCCGCTCCCCGGTCCGGGTCGCGCTGGCCGCTCTCGCTCTGGGGCTTCCATCCCCGGGGGCCGGAAGCGGAGCGCCGCGTTCGGGACCTGGAGCACGCTCTCCTTCTGTTCGATGATGATCCGCACATTGGCGGTCATCCCGGGCAGGAGCCGCTGCTCCGGATTCTTGGCGCTCACCACCACGTCGTAGGTGACGACGTTCTGGACCACGAGGGGGGCCTTCCGGATCTGGACGACCTCGCCGGTGAAGGTCCGGCCCGGGAAGGAGTCCACCGTGAAGGTGGCGGTCTGGCCGACCTTGACCCGGCCCACGTCGGCCTCGTCCACGTTGGTGTCCACCTGCATGTTGCGCAGGTCCTGGGCGATCGTGAACAGGGTCGGCGCCTGGAGGCTCGCCGCGACGGTCTGCCCCACGTCCACGCTGCGGCCCACCACGGTGCCGTCCACCGGAGCGCGGATGTAGGTGCGATCGAGATCGACCTGGGCCTGGCGCAGCGCCTGCTCGTTCTGCACGACCTGGGCCGCCGCGTTCTTCAGCATCGCCTCCGAGACCCGGAGCTGGGCCTCCGCTGACCGCACCGCCGAGACCTGCGCGTCCTCCTGGGCCTTCGAGGCGTTCACCTGGGCCACCGCGGAGTCGTAGGTGGCCTGCGCGGTGTCCTCGTCGGCCTGGGCGATGAGGCCGCGCTGGCGCAGATCCTGGTTCCGGCCGAGCGTGCGCTTGGAGTCCACGACCGTGACCTGGGATTTGGCGGTCTGGGCGCGCGCGGCCAAGAGCGCGGCGCGGGCGTTCTCAAGGTCCGCGCGCGTCTTCTCCACCACCGCCTGCTGGTTCAGCACCGAGGCCTGGGCCGCGTCCACCTGGGCCTTCACCTGGTTGACCTTGGCCTCGAACGTCTCGGGGTCGATGCGGGCGATGACCTGGTCCTTCTTGACCATGGAGTTGAAGTCGGCGAGGAGCTCCTTGACCTGCCCGGAGATCTGGGAGCCGACCAGCACCGTGATGACCGCGTTGAGGGTACCGGTGGCGGAGACCGCGGAGGTGAGCGGCCCGCGCGACACCGCGGCGGTGCGGAAGGCGGAGCGAGCCCCGATGCCCTGGGTATAGAGATAGCCCCCGGAGATCACTCCCGCGGCGACCACGATCCCGACGATCCAGAGGACACGGCGCTTCATGATGGTCAGACGCGCTGGGGGCGCGCGCTATTTATCGGCGGCCCAGGGACCGCTCCAGGTTGGCAATGGCGATCCGGTAATCCGAGAGGGCCTGCGCCTCGGTGGACTGGGCCTGGGTGAGAGCGAGCTGGGCGTCGGTGAGCTCGATGATGTTGGCGACCCCCGCGTCGAAGCGTCCCCGGGCCAGCTGGTAGTTCTCCTCGGCCGACTCCACTGCCTTGCGGGCGGCGCCGATACGCTCCTCCGCCTCGCCCAGGTTCAGATATGACTGCTCCACGCTCTGCCAGACCTGCAGCTCGGTATCGCGCACGCGGGCCCGGGACGCCTCGAGGTTGGCCTTGGCCTCCTTGTAGCGCGCGATCTTGCCGCCGCCGTCGAAGATGGACCAGTTGAGCGAGAGGCCGACCTGCCACTCGTTGCCGGAGTCCGAGAAGCCGCTGGTGGATCGGGCGCTGGAGGCGGGGAATCCGGTGACGCCGGTCACTCCGTAGGTGCCGCTCCCGACCAGGTTGGGGAAGAAGTCCCGGAAGGTCTGGCGGACGAACGCGTCGGCCGCGTCGGCCTGCGCCTTGACCTGCCGGTACTCCGGCCGGTTCTTGAGCGCCTCGCCCACCAGCGCCTCGCGGTCCATCGGGAACTGCTGGTACGCGAGCGTGTCCTTGACCTCGGTGGGCGCGTTGACCGCGATGCCCATCGCGGTGTTGAGCGCGACTCGCGCGAGGCTCACCGCGTTCTGGGCCCGGATCACGTTGACCCGTCCGTTGGCCACGTCCACCTCGGCGCGGGTCACGAAGGACTTGGGCTGAGTGCCGACCTGGAAGAAGCCCTGCGCGCTGCGGAGGTTGACCTCGGCCCGGTCGAGCGCGGTTACGTTCACCTCGACCAGCCGCTTGGAGAGAAGCAGCGTGTAGTACTGGGTCTTCACGAGCTGGGAGATGTCGAGCTTCTGGGCCTCGAGCACTTCCTTGATCGCCTCTGCGCTCGACTTGGCCACGTCTTTGGCCGCCCACGTCCGGCCGAAGTCGAAGAGGAGCTGCGACGCGGTGACGCTGGCGGAGCCGAAGTCGCCGGTGGTGGCGTCTCCGCTGAACGAGTTGATGGAGCGGGCCCGGCCGTAGCTGCCGGAACCGCTCAGCTGGGGCAGCAAGGGGGCCAGGGCCTGGTTCACGCGCTGCTGGGACGCCACGTAGTCGCCGATGCGCGCCACGATCTTCGGGGCGTTCTCCATACCGATGTTGACCGCCTCCTCGAGCGTCAGCTCGCGGCCGATCAGCTCCTGGGGGGTGGCGAACGGACGGATGCCGGGCGGGGCGGGCAGGGGCTCGCGCAGGGGCGTTGGCGCCGCGGACGGAGTCGGAGGGGGCGGCATCGGCGTGACCGGGGGCGAGGGGGCGGGCGTCTGCGCCGCGGCCGCCCCGGAGAGCGTCGTCGCCAGGGTGAGCGCCAGGACCAGAGAACGGGGGAAGTGCGGGCGGATCATGCCATGTCTCCCTGCTGGGCGGCCACGATGTCGGCGGTGAACGTGAGCTTGATGTCCAGATCCCGGCGGGCCGGGC
>CAMLFJ010000044.1 GCA_946479205.1 uncultured bacterium
ACCGCGACCTCGGTGGTGCCGCCGCCCACGTCCACGATCATGCTCGCGCCGGGCTGCTCCACCGGCAGGCCCGCGCCGAGGGCCGCCGCCATGGACGCCTGCACGAGATAGACCTCGCGCGCCCCGGCCTGCTGGGCCGCATCGCGCACCGCCCGCCGCTCGACCTGGGTGATGCCCGCCGGGGTGATGATCACGAGACGTGGCTGCACGAAGCTCCAGCGGCGGCGGGTCTTGTTGATGAAGTAGCGGAACATCTTCTGGGTGCGATCGAAGTCGGCGATGACGCCATGCCGGAGGGGCCGGACGACCTGCACCGACCCCGGGGCCCGCCCGAGCATGGCCTTGGCGTCGTTCCCCACGGCCTGCACGGCGCCGTTCATGTCCACCGCCACCACCGACGGCTCGTCGAGGACCACGCCCTGGCCCCGGACGTAGAGCCGGGTATTGGACGTGCCCAGGTCAACCGCCAGATCGCTCGAGAACACCCGTTCCAGCCCGCCAAGGTTCATTCGATCGTGGCCCTCCCGCCAGGACCCTCCAGGAGTTCAAAAACTGGACCACGATCGAGGCTCGCTAAATCAGCATGTTGCGCGCCGGTACGGGCGTCCTGGTGACGGTGACTGTCATCGCGTTGCGCCTCAGCGCGGCAGGGGTGTCGCGCCCTGCATCAGGACGACCGAGAAGGGCTTGCCCGCGTCGCCGACCTGGACGACCCGCGTCGCCGGGATCTCGATCTTCTCGGCCGCGAAGGCCAGGAGGAGGCGCCGCCGGTACTCGCGTCCCACGGTCCATTGCTGGATGGGCCGCGTCTTGAGGCGGGCCTTGATCACCACGCTCGCGTCCTTGAAGGCATCCACCCCGAAAATCTCGATGGGCTCGATGATCGATGGCCCGTGGGCCGGGTCCTGTCGCAGCTCTTCGGCGACCCGCCGCATCAGGGCGACGATCCGGTCGAGATCTTCCCGGTAGCCCACCTCCACGTCCACCACGTAGCCCGACCAGTCCTTGGTCATGTTGGCGAGCGTGGTCACGCTGCCGTTGGGGAAGATGTGCACGGTGCCCGCGAGGTCGCGCAGCACGATGGTGCGGAAGGTCACGGTCTCGACGAGGCCCCCGGTGCCGTTGACCACCGCCACGTCGCCCACCCGGACCTGGTCCTCGAGCACGAGAAAGAACCCGGCGATGACGTCGCGCACCAGGTACTGCGCGCCGAAGCCCACCGCCAGGCCGACGATGCCCGCCCCGGCCAGGATCGGTCGCACGTCGAAGCCGAGCTGCGAGAGGCAGATGACGACCACGATCGACCAGAGCCCGACCAGGGCCAGGGTGCGCAGCACGCTCGTCAGCGTGGCCACCCGCGCGCGGGTGACGCCGGGCAGCGCGCCCGTCCGCGCGCCCGCCACGACGAGGACGTGCTCGAGCTGGCCGAGCAGCGTGCGCAGGACGCGGGCGCCGAAGTACCCGGCGACCAGCACGAGCACCACGCGGCCGGCGGTCTGTGCGGTGGATCCGGCCAGGCCGATCAGCACGGTACGGAGATCGGTCGTGAGAGCGTCCATCGGCGTTCCTCCTCAGATGCCAGGCCGCTGAGCGAGCTGGATGCCCAGGCGGGCGCTCGCCTCGTTCAAGCCCGCGAGGCCACGTCGGCTCGCGAGCTCGATGGCGAGCGGGCCCTCCGCGGCGGTGGGATCGACCGCGTAGGTCCAGCTCGCCCACCGGAAGGCGCCGGCGGGCCGCATCCGTTCCGGCACGCCGCCCAGCACCGCCACCAGGACGGAGGGAGCGTCCGCGATGCGCGGCAGGGCAATCGCGATATGATCGAGCCGGATCGGGGGCATCGGGAGCCCTCACATCTTACTCTGGGAAGCCGTCCAGCCCCGAGCATCGCCGGACCTGGTCGGACCATCTAAACGGCGGGAGGACAGAACGATGACCAACGAAAAGGAATGGCTCCAACACCTCGACGAACGCAACTACGACGAGGCGCTGGTGGCCGCTGAAGGCGTGATGATGGTGGATTTCTGGGCGGAATGGTGCGGCCCCTGCCGGGCGATCGGACCGGTCCTGGAAGATCTGGCCAAGAACTCCGGCGGCACGGTGTCCCTGGCGAAGGTGAACGTGGACGAGAACCCGGGCCTCGCGGCCCGCTACGGCATCCGGTCGATTCCGACCATCCTGTTCGTGAAGGACGGCAAGGTCCGCGACCAGGTGGTGGGCGCGGTGCCGAAGACGCAGATCCAGGCCAAGCTCGCCAGCCTCGCCTGATCCCGGCGGGATGGCCCGCGTCATCACGGTCGCGGCTGCGCAGCTCGGGCCCATCGCGCGGAGCGAGAGCCGGGGCCTGGTCGTCAAGCGCCTCCTGGACCTGCTCGGGCAGGCCCAGGGGCGCGGCTGCGACCTGGTAGTCTTTCCCGAGCTCGCGCTGACCACCTTCTTCCCGCGCTGGTGGATGGAGGACCAGGCCGAGATCGACGCCTTCTTCGAGCGGGAGATGCCCGGGCCCGAGACGCGCCCGCTCTTCGACGAGGCGGCGCGGCTCGGGATGGCGTTCTGCCTGGGCTACGCGGAGCTGATCCAGGAGGCCGGCGCCCTCCGACGCTACAACACCTCGATCCTGGTGGACCGCGTCGGGCGGCTCGTGGGCAAGTACCGCAAGGTCCATCTCCCCGGCCACGCCGAGCACGAGCCATCGCGCCCGTTCCAGCACCTGGAGAAGCGCTACTTCGACGTGGGCGATCTCGGCTTCCCGGTCTGGCGCGCGCTGGGTGGCGTGCTCGGCATGTGCATCTGCAACGACCGCCGCTGGCCGGAGACCTATCGGGTGATGGGCCTGCAGGGTGTGGAGATGATCCTCCTCGGCTACAACACCCCGGCCCACAACCCGCCCGCGCCGGAGCACGACGCGCTCGGCCCCTTCCACAATCACCTGGTGATGCAGGCCGGGGCCTATCAGAACGCCACCTGGGTGGTCGGGGTGGCCAAGTGCGGGCGGGAAGAAGGCTGCGACCTGATCGGCCAGAGCGCGATCATCGCCCCGTCCGGGGAGATCGTGGCGCAGGCCGCGACCCTCGGCGACGAGCTCATCAGCGCGCGCTGCGATCTCGACCTCACCCGCTCCTACAAGGACACGATCTTCAATTTCGCCCGCCACCGGCGGCCGGAGCACTACCGGCTGATCGTCGACCGCGTGGGGGCCGAGCCACCGGAGGAGCGCCGATGACCGCGGCCGACATCTACTTCGAGGACTTCACCCCGGGACGGGAGTTCCGCACCGAGGGCATCACGGTCACCGAGGCTCAGATCATCGACTTCGCGATGGCCTTCGACCCGCAGCCGTTCCATGTCAACGTCGAGGCGGCCAAGACGTCGATCTACGAAGGCCTGATCGCGAGCGGCTTCCACACGATGGCGCTCACGTTCCGGCTCTTCGCCCAGACCCGCGCACTGGCCGCGTGTAGCCTGGGCTCGCCGGGAGTGGACGAGGTGCGCTGGCTGAGGCCGGTGCGTCCCGGGGATACGCTGCGCGCGACGGTGCAGGTGCTGGATCAGCGGCCGTCGGCGACGAAGCCGGACCGCGGCGTCGTGCGGCTGCACTGGACCACCATCAACTACCGCGGCGAGCCGGTGCTCACCATGACGAGCATGCAGCTCGTCCGTCGCCGCCCGACCGCCCCCGCCTGAGTCAGTCCGCGCAGACCAGCACCGCGGAGGCGAGCGCGTGCAGCTCGCCCGTCTCCGAGACGATCGCGGACGCGCCGAGCAGGTTGCGCCCATCCGCCGCGAAGGGCCAGCCCATCACGATCCACCGCGCGCCGACCTCGAGCGGACGGATCAGGTGGACGGTGAGCTGGCTCAGCGCCGCCCGGCGGCGTCCGAAGGCCTCGAGGAGCGCGAAGCTGCTCGGGCAATCGAGCGCGGCCCACACGAACTCGGGACGCACGGTGCCGCGCTTGTCGAAGAGCGTAGGATCCGGCGCCCACGGCGCGGCCACCAGGTGCCGGCCGGGGAGCGGGCCCGGGAAGATCGCGAGCCCGTCCCCCCACTCGCGCGCCGGCCCGCAGACGAAGCACTCGGGGGTGGCGTGCTCGGTGAATCCGAGGTACCGCTCGGAGGCCCACTGCGCGTCCGCGAACGACGGGGGCGTGGGCGGCTCGAGCTGGAGCACGGCCGGCTCCGCGTGGGCCAGCACCGCGGCCCCGTCCGAGAGCACCACCCGGCCATCCGCGAGCCGCTCGACGCCGAAGGCGCGGTCCACCGGGATCGAGGCGTCGAGGCTCACGCGCGCCGGCCCATCCAGGTGCTGCCCGAGCAGGCCGGCGATGTACCCGCCGCTCGCGGTCTGGGGGGAGCCGCGGAAACGACCCTTCACGACGACGGCCTCCGCTTCGCCGATGCTCATGGCGTCCTCCCTTGGGCGGCGTCCCTTCGCAAGCGCGATGCCAGGACGCCGGAACACCATATCAATGAGTTAGGCGGCGGTATCGGGCGCTTCGCCCTGGCGGGGTGGGCGAAAATCCACCGGATTATTCGATCGGCGATTCATGGCAGGATGAAGTGTGCGCTATCACTTCTCGGGCATCGCGGGCGTCGGGATGAACCCGCTGGCCCGGCTCATGCGGGCACGCGGCCACGTCGTGCAGGGCTCCGATCGCTCCTTCGACCAGGGCAAGAACGCGGAGGTGGCCGCGGGCTTGGTCGCGCTCGGCATCGTCGTCAAGCCCCAGGACGGCTCCGCGGTGACCGCGGACCTCGACCGCTTCGTCTACTCCACCGCGGTGGAGGCGGAGACGCCGGAGGCGCGGGCCGCGCGTGCGCTCGGCCTCGAGCGGGTGCCGCGCCCGGCCTTACTCGCCGAGATCGTGGACGCGGGACGGCCGGGCGTCGCCATCGCGGGCACCAGCGGCAAGAGCACGATCACCGGCATGGTGGGCTGGCTCACCCGCGAGTCGGGGGTGGCCGCCACCGTGCTGGGCGGCGCCGCCCTCGCGGGCGACGGCACGAGCGGCTGCTTCCTCCCGGGCCCGGTGGATGGGCCGGTGGCCGCGGAAGCCTGCGAGTCAGACGGCACCTTGACCGGGTACCACGCCGCGCTCGGACTCATCCACAACATCAGCCGCGATCACGGCGAGGTGGACGCGCTCCTGCCCCAGTTCGAGGCGTTCGCCAAGCGCTCCGGCCGGCTGCTGGTCAATAGCGCCTCGCCGGAGGCCATGGAGCTCGGCCGCGCGGTGGGCGCGAACAGCTATGGCTCGGGCCCACACGCCGACACGCCCCTCGAGGTCACGAGCACCGGTCCTCACCGCGCCTGCGGTGTCCTGCACCTGCCGACGGGATCGCTCGGCCTCGACGTGCCCCAGCCCGGCCTCCACAACCTGGAGAACGCGGCCGCCGCCGCCTTGATCGCGCTCGACCTGGGCATCGCCCCGGCGACGGTGGCGACCCTGCTCGCCCGCTTCCCCGGGGTGGCGCGCCGCTTCGAGGTGATCGGCGTGACCGCCGGGGGCGTCCGGGTCGTGGACGACTACGCGCACAACGGGGAGAAGCTGCGCGCCGCGATCACCGCGGCGCAGGCCGGGGCGGCCCGCGTCCTGGCCGTCTTCCAGCCGCACGGTTTCGGACCGGCCCGCTTCCTGCGACCCGAGCTGCGCGAGCTGATGCCGCGGCTGCTGCGGCCCGCGGATCGTCTCTGCTACGCGGAGATCTTCTACGCGGGGGGCACCGTGGCCAGGGACATTTCGAGCCGCATGCTCGCCGACGATTTGCCGGCCGCCCTGGGCTGTGGCTACGCCCCGAGCCACCGGGCGGTCATCGACTGGGTCCGGGCGGAGGTCCGGCCCGGCGATACCGTGCTGATCATGGGCGCCCGGGATCCGGAGCTGCCCGGCCTGGCCCGGGCCGTGTTCTCGGCCCTCTAGCCCCACCTCCTTCCCCTCCGATCGCTCGACCGGCTGGAGGTCGCGGCGCCGACCGTCTAGTCCAGAACGCTCAGCGCAGAGGGTGGGAGGGAGTCGCGTCCTGCACGAGGCGCAGGGTGCGCTCCGCTTCATCGATGGCGCGGCGGGCCTGGGTGAGCGCGAGCAGCGGGAAGTAGTTCCGGTAGAGCGTGTAGCGCAGGTAGAACACGTTGGGGAAGCCGGTGCCGGTGGCGAGGTGCTCGTCCCAGGTCCCGTCGGGCTTCTGGGTGTCCACCAGATGCCGGACGCCGCGGGCGAGCGCCTCGGTGTCCCCCTGGCCGGCCGCGATGAGGCCGAGGAGCCCCCACGCGGTCTGCGACGGCGTGCTCGGGGCGGGCACGAAGCGGCCCTCGTTGTAGCTCGCGCAGCTCTCGCCCCAGCCCCCGTCCTCGTTCTGCACGGAGGCGATCCACTTCCCGGCCTTCCACACCGCCTTCGAGGCCCCGGGATCCTGGGCGGCCCGGAGACCGCGGAGGGCGAGGAACGTCCCGTAGAGATAGTTCACGCCCCAGCGCCCGTACCAGCTTCCGTCGCGCTCCTGCGTCTCGAGCAGGAAGCCCACGCCCTTCTCGATCACCGGATCCGACAGCTTGAAGCCGCGGCGGCACAGGGCCTCGAGCACGCGGCCGGTGATGTCCGGGCACGACGGGTCGAGCATCGCGTTGTGATCCGCGAAGGGCACGCGATTGAGGAACGCCCAGTTGTTGTCCGCGTCGAAGGCGGCCCAGCCCCCGTCGCCCGACTGCATGCCCACGAGCCACGCCACCGCCCGCCGCTCGCACCGCTCCTGCGCGGCCGCGTCGGACGCCTGGGCGTGCTGCATCGCGAGCAGCACCATCGCGGTGTCGTCGATGTCGGGATAGTGCTCGTTGGCGAACTCGAAGGCCCAGCCCGACGGCTCGAGATCGGGCCGCTTCACCGACCAGTCGCCGCGCCGCCGGATCTCCTTGGCGATGAACCAGTCGGCGCCCCGCCGCATCGCGGCGGGCGCCACCGCGCCCATCTCCCCGAGCGCGAACATCGCGATCGAGGTGTCCCACACCGGCGAGACGCAGGGCTGGAAGTAGAACGCCTCCGGCGTCTCGGTCAGCAGGCCCTCGTACTGGCGGATGGCCTCGATGAGGTCGGGATGGTCGCGCGGGTAGCCGAGGGCGTCGAGCGCCATGATCAGGTACATCATCGACGGGTAGATGGCCCCGAGGCCGTCGCTGTGGCGGGTGCGGTCGAGGATCCACTTCTCCGCCTCGCGGATCGCGGGCCGCCGGATCATCTCCGGCCCGCGCGTCGCCCACATCTTGAGCGCGATGTCGAGCTGCCGGAACAGCGCGGAGAGCCGGTCGCGCTTCGGCAGCTTGAAGCTCTTCCCCGGCACGATCAGCTCGTCCAGGGTGAAACCCGCGGGCACCGGGCGCGTGTCCGTCTTCGCCTGGATGATGGTCAGCGGCATCACGATCGCCCGCGTCCACGACGACATCTCGTAGATGAGCCCGCCCGGGACCAGGGCCAGCTCCACCGGGATCGTGGGCACGTGGCGCTTCGGGTAGAGCCCGAAGAGGCTCAGGTTGATCCGGACGTAGCTGTTCGCCTCCTGGATGCCGCCCAGGTTGAGGATCGCTTCGCGCGCGCGCTGCAGCGGCTCGCTGTGCGCGCCCTGCCCCGCGAGCTTCAGCGCGATGTAGCCCTTGATGGTGGCGTTGACGTCGGCGGGGCCGTCCGGATAGATGTTGAAGCCGCCGTCCGACTTCTGCCGGGCCAGGATGGCCTTGCGCGCCCGCTGGATGCGATCCCAGGTGGGCGGTTTCCACTCGCCGTCGCGCGGCGGGTGCAGCCAGAGCTGCAGCAGCACGTAGTCGGACTCGAGCGTGGAGTCGGCGAGCAGATCGCCCACCCAGTAGCCCTCGGGCTTCTGCATCGCGAGCAGAGTGGGCGCGGTGCGCGCGCAGGCGGCCGCGGCGGCCTCCGCGAGGGCGGCGCGGTTCTCCGCGTGCACCTCCGCCTGATACGTCGCCCGGGCCGGGAGCGGCTCGAACCATGACGAGGGCATGACAGCCAGTCTACACGATCAGGGCCCGTCCTCCATGCGACTGAGCGCCGAGGTGATGGTCAGCCCGCCGTCGATCACGATGCACTGGCCGGTGAGGAACGACGCGGCGTCCGACACCAGGTAGGCGACCAGGGCCGCCACGTCCTCGGGCGTTCCGTGCCGGCGCACCGGGGTGGCCGCGAGGAGGCGCGCGGTCGCCCGCTCGTAGTCGAGGCCGAGGCCTTCGGTGACGTAGTAGGTCGACGAGTCGGTCCGGACGAAGCCCGGCGTCACCGCGTTCACGGTGACACCGAGGGGCCCGAGCTCGAGCGCGAGACCGCGCACGAGACTCTCCGCCGCCGCCTTGGCCGCGCCCAGCACGCTGTGGCCGGCCATGGCCTGGAAGCTGTCGATCCCGGAGATCAGCACGATGCGGCCGGGCCGTCCCTTCATGAGCGGGACCGCGGCCTGGGTCATCGCCACGAAGGCGTCGACCGAGATCGCGAAGGTGCGCCTCACGTTGTGGGCCTGCTGCTCCAGCACCGGGCGGAACGCGGTGGCCGCCGCGTTCGCCACCAGCACGTCCACGCGGCCGAGCGCGGCCCCGATCCGCTCGAAGACCGGCGCGACCTGCTCCGGCTCCGCCAGCTCGAGCCGCTCCGCGACCGCGCGCACCCCCAGCGCCTCGAGGGCGGCCACCGCCTCGAGCGCGGAGGGGGCGTCCTTTCGATAAGTAATCGCGCAGTGCGCGCCGTCGCGCGCGAGCCGGCGCGCGATGCCGCGGCCGATGCCGCGGGAGCCGCCGGTGATGACGGCCACCCGCCCCTCGAGCGGGCGGCTCACGCGCGGGCGCCGAGCCGATGCAGGATCGCCTCTGCCTCGTCCACGATCGACGCGATCACGTCGGCGACCGGGCGCACGTCGTGGATGAGCCCGGCCGACTGGCCGGCCGCCGCGCTGCCGTTCTCGACGTCGCCCTCCTCGCGCGCGCGAATCGCCGCCGGCTTGCCGACGCGCTCGTACTGCACCGGGAAGGGCTGGATCTCGGCCAGGCGGCTCTCCCACTCGCGGGTGAAGGCGTTCCGGATCTGGCGGTTGGGCTTGCCCGACACCGCGCGAGTGACGACCGTCCCTTCTTCGTCGATGGCCGCGATCTTGCGCTTGTAGTTGTCGTGCCCGAAGGCTTCCCGCGTGGCGATGAAGCGCGTGCCCATCCAGACCCCCGCCGCGCCCAGCGCCAGCGCGGCCACCAGCCCGCGGCCGTCGGCGAGGCCGCCCGCCCCGACCACCACGCGCGGCGCCACCGCGTCCACCACCGCGGGCGTGAGCACCACGCCGCCCACCCTTCCGGTGTGCCCGCCGCCCTCGTGGCCCTGCGCGATGATCACGTCCACCCCGTTGGCCGCGTGATCGCGCGCCTGCTTCACGTTGCCGCAGAGGGCCATCACGGTGATGCCGAGCCGATGCGCCTCCGCGGTCACCGGCCCCGGGTTGCCCAGGCCCGCGACCAGCACCGGCACGCGCTCCTCCAGCGTCACGTCGATCCATCCCTTGACCGCGTCGGTGAAGCGCTCCGTCTCCTGCCCGCTCGTGCGCACGCTCGCGAAGAGGATGTCCACGCCGAAGGGCTTGTCGGTGAGCTCCCGGACGCGGTGAATCTCCTCCCGCAGATCGGCCGGGGTGCCGTGCGCGGCCGCGATGACCCCGAGCCCGCCCGCCGCGGAGACCGCGGCCGCGAGCTGCGCCCGGGCCACGAAGGCCATGCCGGCCTGGCATATCGGGTAGCGGATGCCGAGCAGATCGCAGAGCGGCGTGTGCAGCGCGCTACGCGTCGCGGTGGTCATGGCCGCTCACCTCGAGGAACAGGGTTGGTGCCGGAGGCGGGACTCGAACCCGCAGGCCCTTGCGAGCACCGCATTTTGAGTGCGGCGCGTTTGCCAATTTCGCCACTCCGGCAAACCCCGGACCCCATTCTAGCTTGTTCCCGCGAGCCGAAGAAACGGCTCAGATCGTGCCCTCTTGCGGGCCAGGCAAGGAACGGAGGGCGCGTAGTAGATCCAAGGCAACAAGAAGCCCGATTCACGCCGGGCATAGCGGAGCACCCAGTAAGGGCGACTCGCCCTCGACGTTCTTTCCGAGATCGAACCGTGGATTCCAATCAATCGGAACAAGCTGGCCCTGAACCAATCGACGAACGGTCGACTGGCAGACACCAGCGTGACATACAGGCGTTCATAGACGTAACGTGGATTCTTCCCGGAATGGTAGCGATCCACGTACACAACAATGGATCCGTCGCCATCGATGCAGCCCCGAGCGAAGTCCGCAAAATACAGATCCGGGATGGCGAGTGGCCCGAGGGATCTGCTCTTCGCCGGCGAAAGGCCAAGGCGTTCGACCCACTTGTAGAGGTGCCGATCACTCCACTGCAGCCGGTAGCACCGACCTCGTGGCCCGACTGGCCTCACATTCGCTTGAAGCGCCAGAGACGTCCGCAGCACGTCAAGGAGATCCAGATCTGCGGAAGTCACGCTAAGGTGGCGGCCATCCTTCGAGAGATTCCCGTCCGTGACGAGTAGACCGACCGCGTAGGCGAGATCGCGAGTCCAACCGTCGATAGCAGGCTGACGCTGCCGTGGACCGCGCGAACGGGGGACGAGACGGTGAGAGCGAAGTCGGCGGCGGATGGTCGTTTCGCTGCAGCCAACTCGCTGCGCGACGTCCTTCGCGGTCAGCCCCTCGTCTACGTACAGTCTCGCGAGTTCCGTCGCTTCGATCGCAGGTTTCACCAGGTTACCGTCACCCTCTTGCCCGTCCTCGTCAACGTATGGTCTTGTGGACACTCCGTGCTGTTGCAGCCACCGAGCTTGGTGTAGGCTAAATGCTAGTCAACTCTTTGTCGATAGGTTCTCTCATCCGCAACCAGTCAACCTCGGAGGCACGCCATGGCCGATCGAGCAGGCGCGGTGATGTTCAAAGGCAATCCGATCACGCTGGGCGGCCCCGAGATCAAGGCGGGCGGCGACGCGCCCGACTTCACCGCGGTCGACAACGGGCTGCAGCCGGTGAAGCTCAGCCAGGCCAAGGGCAAGGTCATCGTGTTGAGCGCGGTGCCCTCACTCGACACGCCGGTGTGCGACACCGAGACGCGCCGGTTCAACCAGGAAGCGGGCAAGCTCGGCGCCAACGTGGAAGTGTGGACGGTGAGCATGGACCTGCCCTTCGCCCAGAAGCGCTGGTGCGGGGCCGCCGGCGTCAGCGCGGTGAAGACCCTCTCGGACTTCCGCGAGCGGTCCTTCGCCCAGAACTACGGCGTGCTCGTGAAGGAAGGCCCGCTCGCCGGCCTCACCGCGCGGGCCGTCTTCGTGGTGGGCAAGGACGGCAAGGTCAAGCACGCCGAGTACGTGAAGGAGATCACCACGGAGCCGGACTACGAGGCCGCGCTGAACGCGGCCCGCGCAGCCGCCGGCACTTAGGCCACGCAAGTATCGGCCAATCTTGACAAAAGAACGCCCGCTCGGTAAGCTGGGCAGCGCGGTGGGGCTGTAGCTCAGTTGGGAGAGCACAAGGCTGGCAGTCTTGGGGTCAGGGGTTCGAGCCCCCTCAGCTCCACCAAAA
>CAMLFJ010000045.1 GCA_946479205.1 uncultured bacterium
CGCCGCCGGCATCCACTGGCGCACGGACTTCACTGAAGGGCTGGCCCTCGGCGATCATGCGCCCCCAGGCGGGCGTGGGTGGCGGCGGGCCGAGCCCCAGGAACGACAGCCCGGACTCGGTGATGATGGCGCCGGAGACACGGAGCGCGCCCTGGACGATGATCGGGGCCAGCACGTTGGGCAGCACGTGCTGGAAGATGATCGCGAAGCTGCCCACGCCGGCCAGCCGGGCCGCCTCGATGTAGGGCTCCTCCTTCACCGCGAGCACGTCGCCGCGCGTCACCCGCGCGAACGGGGCGATGAAGCCGACCGCGACCGCGATGATCACGTTGCGCACCCCGAACCCCATCACCGCCATCATGGCGATCGCCAGGATGATGATCGGAAACGCGAAGAGCCCATCCATGATCCGCATGATCACGGTGTCCACGATGCCGCCGTAGTACCCGGAGATCAGCCCGAGAGTCACCCCGATGACCATGGCGAGCAGCACCGCGACGAGGCCGACCACGAGCGCCACCCGCGCCCCGTAGATGATCCGGCTCATGATGTCGCGGCCGAAGCTGTCGGTGCCCGCCCAGTGAGCCATGGACGGCCGCGCGAGCGGCGTGCCCACGCCCTGGGCGATGGGGTCGTAGGGCGCGAGGACCGGCGCGAGGATCGCGGTCGCGACGATCGCGAGGAACACGACGAGCCCGAACACCGCGCCGGGGTTTCGCCTGAACCGCCGCCACCAGCGGCCGACGCCGGCCCGCGCGCCGAGCGGCGCGGCGGCCGCGACAACCGGGGAGGAGGCTCCCACGCTCTCGGCATCGAACGGGCGGTTGCCGGCGCCGAGGGGCTGAGCCACTAGGCGACCCGGATCCGCGGGTTGAGGAACGCGTAGAGGAGATCGACCAGGAGATTCACCACCACCACCGCGAGGACCCCGACCAGGATCGCGCCCTGCACGACCAGGTAGTCCCGGTTCAGGATGGCGCTCACCGAGAGCCGGCCCATTCCCGGGATCGCGAACACGGTCTCGGTCAGGACCGCGCCGCCCAGCAGGGTGCCGAACTGCAGCCCGATCACCGTCACGACCGGGATGAGCGCGTTGGCCAGCGCGTGCTTGTAGACCAGCGCCGCCTGCCGGACGCCGCGCGCCCGCGCGGCCTTGACGTAGTCCTGGTCGAGGACCTCGAGAAGGCTCGAGCGGATGATCCGGGCCACCAGCCCCGAGAAGAACGTCCCGAGGGTCACCGCGGGCAGCACGAGGCGCCAGAGGCCCTGGGAGAGATCCGTCCACGGGTGGACGTAGCCCATCGCGGGAAACCAGCCGAGATACACGCTGAAGATCCAGATCAGGATGATGCCCTTCCAGAAGGCGGGCATCGAGTAGACGAAGATCGCGAAGCCCATCGACCCGTAGTCCCAGACCGAGTCCTTCCGCATCGCGGCGATGAGGCCCGAGGGCACTGCGATGAGAATGCCCACGATCACGCTGGCCACCACCAGGGTCAGGGTGGGGATGAACGCGTCGAGCACCAGGGTGGAGACCCGCTCGTGATTGAGGAAGGAGTCGCCCAGATCGCCCGCGAGGACGTTGCGGATCCAGAGGAGGTACTGGACGACAACGGAGCGGTCGAAGCCGAGCTCGCCGCGGAGGCGCTCGTAGGCTTCCTGGCTGAAATCGTCGCCCAGGCGCATCCGGGCGGGGTCGCCGGGGATCATCCGCATCAGGGCAAAGATGATCACCGAGACCGTGAAGAGCACGGCCAGGGTCTGCCCGAGACGAGAGAGGACGAATCGGACCATGGTCTCTCCGGCCGATCCTGCCGAACCCGAGCGGATCTGCGTGCCGACACGCGTCCCTCGGGACGACAGCGGCCCGCAATTGGGGAGCGAGTATACTGCGCGCTCCGCACCCCCGCAAGGCGGCCCGCGGGAACTACTTGCCGAACACAACCTGCAGGCGGTAGAAGCCGAGGGTGACGTCGCCGGTCGCGCCGCGGCGGGCGAGGGCCTCGGCGCTGAGCAGGCCGTGGCAGGCGCCCTCGACCGCGGGGGCGTCGATGCCCTCGACGAGCACGACCCACCGCACCAGCGCGTCGGGCGTCGCGAGCAGCTTCTTCTCGTCGCTCTTGGCCGCGGTGCTCACGCTGGCGTCGCCCTCCAGGAGGTGCCCGGCCACGACGCCCGGATGCTGGGCGGCGGTGGGGAGCGCGGTGGCGGTGAGCCACGCGCGGAGCTCGTCCTCGTGTCCGGCGCGCGGCCCGAGCTCGAGCGTGGCGATCACGCCGCCCACGCCGGTGCCCGCGCTCGTCACCAGGCGGCAGGCGGTGCGCTTGTTGTTGCGCACAAGGGGCAGCGTCTTCTTCGTCCACGGCGTCGGGTTGCCCAGGCGGGCCAGGTAGGCGGGGCTCTGGAGGGTGTCGAGCGACTCCGTCTCGTAGAAGTAGAAGTACTTCGGCGGCGCGCCCAGGGTGACGTAGCGCCGGCAGCGCAGGAAGCCCGGCACGGCCACGCGCTCCGGGATGTGCTCGCGCAGGTGCCACTGGTCGAATTCCGCGTCGCCGCCCGGCGCCACGTCGTGCCAGAACGCCAGGACTCCCTTGCCCGCGATCGTCATGGCGCCGACGGTAACGGCCCGAGGGCCTCGCGTCAAGAGTCCGGCGCGGCCGCAGTGAGCTAAACTGAGCGGCATGCCCGAGCCCGTCATGCCGGAGCCGGTGGAGACCGCGCGCGCGGCCGCGCCCGCGCGCGGCGCGGTCCTGCGCAGCCTCTTCGGGAGCGTGCGCCTGGCCTATCTCCCGGTGCTCGTCACCTACTTCTGCTACGGGGCGAGCGGGATCACCGGCATCGCGATGCTCTACTTCCAGAAGGACACGCTCGGCATCACGCCCGCCGAGGCCGCGGCCATCGCCTTCTGGGTCGCGCTGCCCTGGAGCACCAAGATGGTGGCCGGCGTGGCCTCCGACGTGCACCCGATCTTCGGCCGCCGCCGGATCTCCTACCTGGTGCTCGGCGCCCTGCTGACCTTCGCGGGCTACGGATGGCTGGCCACCACCGCCTCGACCAAGGCCACCTACCTGGCCGCGATGGTCATCATCGCGGTGGGCTTCATGGTCCAGGACGTGGTCGCGGACGCACTCAGCGTGGAGCTCGCCCGCACCGAGGAGGAGATCAAGCAGATCCAGACGCTCGGTCGCATGGCCCTGCTCGTGGGCACGATCAGCGTGGGCTACCTGAGCGGGTGGCTCGCGGGCGCGCTCGGCGCGCGCCTCGTCTTCGCGATCGCGCTGCTGCTGCCGGTGCTGGTGATGGCGGCGGCGTGGCTCATCCCGCGGGAGACCGCCCGCGCGGCCGCGCCCGGCGACGACGCGAACCCCCTGGGCGCGGGCAAGTCGCGGCTCGTGGTGCTGGTGGGGCTCGGCTACGCCGCGCTCGGCGTCGCCCTCGAGGCGCTGTCGGTGCCGTTCGGCCAGGAGATCATCCTGGTGGTCTCGGCCGGCCTCATCGCGATGCTGCTCCAGCGCGTGGGGATCTCCCGCGCGGTGGCGATCGCCGCCTTCGCCATCTTCTGCTTCCGCGCCGTCCCCTCCGCGGGCCAGGGGTTCAGCTACTGGATGATCGATCACCTCGGCTTCGATCAGGAATTCCTCGGCGTGCTCGCCCAGGTGAGCGCGATGCTGAGCCTGGCCGGCCTCATCGTCTTCCGTAAGCCGATCACCCATCGCCCGGTGAGCTACACCCTCTTCTGGGTGACCCTCGCGGGGGCGGTGCTCTACCTGCCCACCATCGGGCTGTTCTACGGCGTGAACGAGTGGTTCGGGGTGAGCCCGCGCACGTTCGTGTTCATCGACACCACGATCTCGGCGCCGCTCGGTCAGCTGAGCATGGTGCCGATGCTGGCCCTCATCGCGCGCACCGCGCCGCGCGGGGCCGAGGCCACCATGTTCGCGATCATGGCCTCCCTCATGAATCTCGCGCTGTCCGCCAGCGAGCTCGGCACCCGCTACCTCAACACCTTCTTCGGCGTGACCCAGCAGGACTACGGGAACCTGGGCCGCCTGCTCGTCTGGGTGGGGCTGATCAGCCTGCTCCCGCTGCTCGCCCTGCCGCTCCTCCGGCGCGTGGAAGCGGAGTCCCCGACGCCGTGATAGTGTGTGCCCCGTCATGGCCGTGAACGCTCCTTCTCGCGAGCCCTGGGCCGGGCTGTTCCGACCGCTCGAGCGCGACGAGCGGCTGTTCGCGGTGCTCCTCGCCTTCGTGATGGTGGGCGGGCTCGCCACCCTCGGGCTCCTGCCGCTGCGCCCGCGCTATCGCGTCGACGTCTACGCGGTGGTCATCTGGTTCGGTCTCTACAAGGCGGGCATCCTCGCGCTGGTCACCGTCAACCCGCGGGCCACCCGCCGGATCTTCATCGCGGCCCTCTGCATCGACACCCTGCTGGTCTTCCTCCTCCTCTTCCTCACCGGGGGCGGGGACAGCCCGTTCGTCAACCTCTTCTACCCGCTCGTCGCGGTCAACGCCTACTACTTCGGGCGCTGGGTCGGGCTGTTCCTGGCCCTCGTGGCCGGGCTACTCTACTGGGCCGCGGCCAGCCTGGCCCCGCCCGCGGCCGCGTGGACCGCGGTGGTGAACCTGATGACGTTCGTCGGGCTGCCCGCCTTCGCGGTCGGCCACGTCGCCGACCGCGAGCGCCGCGCGCGCTCGCAGGTGGAGCTGCTCAATACGGAGCTGACCGGGACGCTCACCCGGCTGCGGGCCGCCCAGGAGAGCCTGGTCGAGGCCGAGCGGATGGCCACCGTCGGACGGCTGTCCCTGAAGATCGCGCACGAGGTGCGCAACCCCATCGCGGCCATCGGGCTGAACGCGGAGCTGCTGGGTGACATGGTGCAGGGGCGGGTGAGCGAGGACGGCACCGAGGCCACCGCGCTCGTCGCGGCGATCCGCGACCAGGTCGGGGCCCTCGACGCGCTCACCGAGGAGTACCTGGCCTTCGCGCGCTTCCCGCGGCCGCAGTTCGAGGAGGACTCGGTCAACGACATGGTCAGCGCGGTCGCGGAGTTCGTCCGTCCGCTCGCCGCGCGCCAGGGCATCGCGGTGAAGGTGGCGACGGATCCCGCCGTGCCGCCGATGGAGATCGACCGCACGCTGCTCCGCCAGGCGGTGCTGAACCTGGTGAAGAACGGGATGGAGGCGGTGTCCCAGGGCGGCAGCCTGACCCTGACCACCGCCTGCATGGGCGACACGGTGGAGATCGGGATCACGGACAGTGGGGCCGGCATCTCGCCCGAGGTCGGGCGGCGGCTGTTCGAGCAGTTCTTCACCACCAAGCCGCAGGGCACCGGGCTCGGCCTCTCCATCTCGCGCCAGATCGTCGAGGAGCACGGCGGGAAGATCCGCTGGCACAGCGCGCCCGGCGCGGGCGCGACCTTCACCATGACCGTACCCGTCCAGAAGGCGGCCCATGGCTGAGCCCGGGCCGCCGCTCGCGACGCTGCTGGTGGCCGACGACGACCCGGCGGTGCGCCAGAGCCTGGAGCGCACGCTCACCCGCGAAGGCTACGCGGTGGTGCTGGCCCCCGACGGCCAGGCCGCGCTCGAGCGGCTGCAGGAGGGCGGCGTGGACCTCGTGCTCTCCGACCTCAAGATGCCCGGGCTCACCGGGCTCGAGCTGCTCCGCGAGGCCAAGGCGGTCGCGCCCGACGTGGACGTGATCCTCCTCACCGCCTTCGGCACCGTGGAAGAGGCGGTGCGGGCGATGAAGGACGGGGCCACCGACTTCCTCACCAAGCCGTTCCAGCGCGCCCAGCTCACCAAGGTGGTGCGGCAGGCCCTCGAGCGCCGCGATCTCATCGCCCAGAACCGCGCCCTGCAGAAGCGCCTCGACGACCTGCTCCGGCAGGGCAACATGATCGGGACCAGTCCCGCCTTCCGCCGGCTCATGACGCTCGTGCAGCAGGTGGCGGACAGCTCGGCCACCGTGCTCGTCCAGGGCGAGAGCGGAACCGGCAAGGAGCTGGTGGCGCGCGCGATCCACGACCGGTCGAGCCGGCGGAACGGGCCGTTCGTCGCGGTGAACTGCGCGGCGCTACCCGAGACGCTGCTCGAGTCCGAGCTGTTCGGCTACGAGAAGGGCGCGTTCACCGGGGCGGCCGGGCGCCGGGAGGGCCGCTTCGAGCTGGCCGACGGCGGCACCCTGTTCCTCGACGAGATCGCCGATCTCTCGCCGGTGACCCAGCCCAAGATCCTGCGCGCACTGCAGGAGGGCGAGTTCGAGCGGGTGGGCGGCTCCAAGACGATCCGGGTGGACGTGCGGATCGTGACCGCCACCAACCAGGACCTGGCCGCCCTCGTGCGGGACAAGCGCTTCCGGGAAGATCTGTTCTACCGCCTGAACGTCATCACGATCCAGGTCCCGCCGCTCCGGGAGAAGCACGAGGACGTGCCGGTGCTCGCGCAGCACTTCCTGCGCGTGTACGCGGCCAAGAACAACCGCCAGCTCGACGGCTTCAGCGACGAGGCCCTCGGCTGCCTCGAGGCCTACTCGTGGCCGGGCAACGTGCGCGAGCTCGAGAACGTGATCGAGCGCGCGGTCGTGCTGGCCCGGGGCGCCCGCGTGGACGCGGCCGATCTGCCGGACGCGGTGCGGGAGCGGCCGGTCATGCTGACGCGCGGCGGGCCGCCCGGGTCCGGCGACGGGAGTGGCACGGCGGCGGTGCCCGAGGGCGTGTTCCAGATCCGCGTGGGCACGCCGCTGGCCGAGGTCGAGGCGCGCCTGCTCGAGGAGACGCTCCGGCTCAACCACGGCAACAAGACGCTCACCGCCAAGATGCTCGGCATCGATCCCAAGACCGTCTTCCGCAAGCTCAAGCAGGGCGAGGCCGAGGAGGGGGCCCCGTGAGCGCCCGGCCCTTCGAGGCGCTGCGCTACGAGGTCGCGGAGGGGGTCGCCACCGTCACCCTGAACCGGCCGGACAAGCTCAACGCGCTCAACACCGTCATGCTCGAGGAGCTGCTCGCCGTCCTCGAGCTGGCCGACGCCGACGACGCGGTCCGCGCGCTGATCGTCACCGGGGCGGGCCGCGCGTTCTGCGCGGGCGCGGACCTCTCCGAAGGCGGCAAGACCTTCGACCGCGTCGCCCGGGGTCGCGGCGAGGCCCCCGGCGAGCACCGCGACGGGGGCGGGCGCGTCACGCTGCGCATCTTCGACATGAAGAAGCCGCTGATCGCCGCCATCAACGGTCCCGCGGTGGGCTTCGGCGTCACCATG
This sequence comes from uncultured bacterium, assembly GCA_946479205.1. The sequence goes on from CAMLFJ010000045.1 coordinate 7,258, forward strand.
ACGCTGCCGATGGACATCCGCATCGCCTCGACTGCGGCGCGGATCGGCTTCGTGTTCGCGCGCCGCGGGGTGGTCCCGGAGGCGGCCAGCACCTGGTTCCTGCCTCGCCTGGTCGGCCCGAGCCAGGCCGCGGAGTGGGTGTACACCGGGCGGGTCTTCCCGGCGGAGGAAGCGCTCGCGGGCCGTCTCGTGAGCCGCGTGGTCCCGCCGGACCAGCTCCTGTCGGTGGCCCGCGACCTGGCGCTCGAGATTGCTCGGAACACCTCCGCGATCTCGGTGGCGCTCGCGCGGCAGATGATGTGGCGGCTGCTGGGGGCCGATCATCCGATGGAGGCGCACCGCCTGGACTCGCGCGGCATGGACTGGACGGGCCGCTCGGCCGACGCCTACGAGGGCGTCACGTCGTTCCTGGAGAAGCGCCCGCCGCGCTTCACCCAGCGGCCCAGCACCGACATGCCGCCCTTCTATCCCTGGTGGCCCGAGCGCCGCTTCGAGTCCTGAGCCGCCCTCGGCGGTGAGCGCGTCCCCGCGGTCCGGCACAGTGCTCCTGTGCCTGGTCGTCTTCGCCAGCACGGTGTGCGTGGGCGCGTTCGGCCCGCTGCTGCCCGAGATCGCGCGGGCGCAGGGCCTGCCCGACTGGCAGCTCGGCGTCCTCGCCGGCTCCTTCGGCTTCGCGCGGATGGCCGCGGATCTGCCCGCGGGCGCGCTCGCCACGCGCCACCTCGCCACCTCGCTCACGCTGGCGCCGATCACGCTGCTCGGCGGGATGCTGCTGCTGTCCACCGCGGGGCCGTTCACGGTCCTGGTGCTGGGCCGGCTCCTGACCGGCCTCGCGCACACGCTGGTGATGGTCGGCAGCCTGACCGCGGTGCTGCAGGATCGGGAGGGCCCGCGCGCCTCCATGCGGCTCAACACGCTGGAGTTCGCGGGCATGCTCGGCGTGCTCGGCGGACTCACCCTGGTCGGCCTGCTGCCGGAGCGCTGGCCGTGGAACCTGACCCTGCTCGCGGCGGCCGGACCGGTGCTGCTGTCGCTGGCCGGCACGCTCGTGCTGGTCCGCACGTTCCGGCGCCGCCTCCCGTCCGCGCCGCCCGTGGCCGCGCGGGGCGCGACGGAGGGGGTGCCGGCGCGGGCGGTGGCGCTGCCGCCGATCGTCCGCCTCATGTTCGCGCTCGGCGTGGTCATGGCGCTCGCCTGGTCCGCGGTGAGCCAGTTCGTGATCCCGCTGCGCGGGACGCGGGAGTTCGGGCTCGACCGCGCCGGCATCTCCGGCCTGCTCTCGCTGGCGCAGCTGGTGGACCTGATCGTGCTCCTGCCGGTGGGCTGGGTGGCCGACCGGATCGGCCGGCTCCCGGTGCTGACCGCGGTGGCGGCCACCCTGGGGCTCGGACTCCTGGCGGTGGGATTGGGCTCGCTGCCGCTCCTCGTCGTCGGCTGCGCGCTGTTCGGGCTCGGGATGGCGGGCTGGATGCTGCCGCTCGGCGTCATTCGCGAGCACACGGACGTGACCCGGCTCGGCTGGCGAACGGGCGTCTACCGCGTCGGCGTGGACGGGGCGATCTTTCTCGGCCCGCTGATCTGCGGGGTGCTCGGAGAAACGCACACGCCGATCTTCATCGCGCTGGTGGGCGTCGCCGCCTTCGCGATCGCGGTGCGGATCGGGCGGGGGGGATAAGGTCTCACCCCCTCACCCTGCCCTCTCCCCAGGGGGGAGAGGGGGATGAGGAGTGACTTCGTCAGCCTTTGAACGCGATCCTCTTGTGGGCGCCGTCGCAGAAGGGCTTGTTGGCCGAGCTGCCGCAGCGGCAGAGGAAGATGCTGTCGCCGCCCTTGCCGGGGATGGCGTTGCCCTGGCCATCCTGCATCGCGCACTCGCCCTGCACCATCAGGGGGCCGTCGGTAATAACCTTCACGGTCACGGGCATCGTCGTTTCACCTCATCGTCATGATCGAGCTACCGCGGGCCGAGTATACTCCAGGTCGACATGGCCGCTCAGCCTCCCGGCATGACCGACCGCCTCCTCGGCGCGATGGCCACCTCCGCCGCGCGCCGCTACGGGGCCGAGCGGGTCTCCGAGCTGGCCCACGCGCTCCAGTGCGCGGAGCTGGCGCGGGAGGCGGGAGCGGACGATGAGCTGACGCTGGCGTGCCTCCTCCACGACGTGGGCCGCTTCGCGGTGGACCAGACCCTGATCTTCGACCGCGTTGGCGGCGGGCGCGCGGGCGGCCGCGGGCATCACAGCGCCCGCGGCCATCACGAAGTCGGGGCGGACCTCATCGCGCCCTACGTGACGGAGCGGGTGGCCTGGCTGGTCCGCACGCACGCCGACGCCAAGCGCTACCTCTGCTCCACCGAGTCCGGCTATCACGCCACCCTGTCGCCCGCGTCCCAGCACACGATGACGCTGCAGGGCGGCCTCATGAGCCCCGACGAGATCACGCGCCACGCCGCCCATCCCTGGTTCGGCGATGCGCTGCGCCTGCGGCGCTGGGACGACCAGGCCAAGGTGGTCGGCAAGGAGAGCGCGCCGCTCGCGGCCTGGGAGCCGCTGCTCCGGTCCCGGTTCCGGTGATCCACGATCCGCCTCTGGGGCCGCCGTTCGCGGAGCGGTTCGCCCCACTCGTCGAAGTGAAATTCAGCGGGCGCTCGAGCTTTCACCACTGCTTCGGCTGCGGCCCCGAGCACGACATCGGCCTGCGCGTGCGGACGTTCACCGGCGATGGGGAAGTGCTCTCGCCGATCCTGATCCCGCGGCGCTTCGAGGGACCGCCCGGCTCGGCCCACGGCGGCATCGTGGCCGCCTACCTCGACGAAGTGCTCGCGGGCGCCGCGGTGAACCACACCGGCCGTCTCTACGTGACCGGGGAGCTGACGGTGCGCTACGTGAAGGGCACGCCCATCGAGCGCCCGCTGCTCGGGCGCGGCCGCGCGGTGCTCGACTCCGGCAAGTACCTCGATCTCGAAGCCACCATCGAGGACTGGGAGACCGGCGACGTGGTGGCGAAGGCCAGCGCCCGCTTCTTCCCGACAAAGACCGGAGACTAATCGGCGCGCTTGAACTTCTGGAACGAGCGCATCTCCCGCGGCGGCTTGAGAAACTGTCCGTAGCCGGTGTAGGAGACCTCGCCCACGTAGACGTCGCCGTGCGAGTCCACCACGAGCCCGTGGGGCGCGATGAACTCCCCCGGCTTCTCGCTCGCGAACTGGCCGCCGAAGCGCGCCACCCGCTGGCCCTTGGCGTCGAGCACGCTGACCCTCGGGCCCAGGTTCGGGGTCTTCTCGGTGACCGGCATGCCGGAGCCGAGCTCACCCACGTAGAAGTGTCCGCTCTTCGCGCGGTCCACGAAGAGCCCGCAGGGCCGATGGAGGTTGTTCCACGTACCCTGGTGCTGGCCCCGGCCGTCGAAGATCTGCACGCGGTGGTTCTCGCGGTCGGCCACGTAGACGAGGCCGTCGCGGTCGGTGACCAGGTTGTGGGGCAGGTTGAACTGGCCGGGATCGGTGCCCGGCTCACCCCACGACATGACGTAGGTGCCGTCCGGCGCGTACTTGTGCACGCGCGAGTTGCCGTAGCCGTCGGAGACGAAGAGGTAGCCGCTCTTCGGGCAGATCGCCACGTGGGTGGGGCGGTTGAACGGCTTGCCGCCCTGGAGCTCCGCGGCCTTGTCGGGATCGCCGATGGTGAGCAGCAGCTTGCCCTCCGGCGTGAACTTGCGGACGGTGTGGTGGAGATCGTCGGTGAGCCACACCATGTCGTCGGCGTCGATGGTGATGCCGTGGGCGCGGCGGACCACGCCCTCGCCCCACGAGCGCAGGAACTTGCCGTCGCGGTCGAACACGATGACCGGGTGCTCGCTCCGCGTGAAGCAGAAGACCCGATCCTGCTTGTCCACCGCCGCGCCCGCCACTTCCTGGTAGCGCCAGCCGTCCGGCAGCTTGCCCCAGCCCTCGATGACCGAGAATTTCATTTCGACTCCTCGATGGCCTGGGCCATGCGCTCGAAGCGGCGCTTGAGCGGGGTCAGCCCTTCCTCGTGGGTGATGACGTAGAGCCGGTTGGCGTAGATGGCCCGCAGCACGCGGTCGGCCACGTGCTCGGGGGGGAGGTAGCGGCCGATCAGCTCCACCGCGCCGCCCTCGCGCTCCGTCATCGCGTTGCGGAGCGCGGCGGGGCGATTCCGCTCGCTCTGCCGGATCTGGGTGTGCACGCCCATCGGACAGAGGACCGAGACGCCGATGTCGTAGCCGCGCAGGTCCTTCTGGAGCGTCTCGGAGAGGC
>CAMLFJ010000046.1 GCA_946479205.1 uncultured bacterium
GCGCGCCTCCCAGTCCACGTGAAAGCCGAGGAAGCCCATGTAGAACTCGCGCGCCTTCTCCACGTCGAAGATGCGGAAGATCGGGATGGCCTGGAAGGTGGCCACGCGGTCAGCTCCCGAGCCGGCTCAGGCAGCCCGCGAGTGCGCGCGGGGATTCGCAGAGCAGATCGGCGCCCGCGTCGGTCAGCTCGCGGAGCTCCCCGTAGCCCCATCCCGCGCCGATGGACCGCATGCCGTTGATCTTGGCCGCCGCGATGTCACTGCCGCGGTCGCCCACCATGACCGAGGTCTCGGCGCGGACCACGCCGGTCTCGAGGAGGTGGGCGAGCAGGTCCTCCTTGGCGTCGAAGCGCCCGCCCGGCTCCGCGCCGTGGATGGACTCGAAGTGCCGGGCGAGGTCGAAGTGGGTCACGATGCGGGTCGCCGCGTGCCGCAGCTTCGCGGTGGCCACGAACAGCGCGCGGGCGCGCCGCGCGCTCTCCTCCAGCATCTCGGGGACGCCGTCGTAGACGCGGTTCTCGAAGAGGCCCACGTCGTCGTAGCGCGCGCGATAGTGCGCGACGGCGACCTCGATCAGGGCCGGGTCGGCCGTGCCGAGCAGCGTCGAGAACGTGCCGCGCAGGGGCGGCCCGATATACGCGGCGAGGACGTCGTCGTCGGGGCACGGGTGGCCGATCCGATCGAGCGCGTGCCGGATGCAGGCGGTGATGCCGGCGCGCGAGTCGGTGAGGGTGCCGTCGAGATCGAAGAGGACGGTGAGGGCGCTCACGGTTCGGGCAGGATGCGGAAGACCGGATAGCGGGCCGCGACGGGGGCGAGCTCCGCCTCCGACGCCTCCGCGCCGAGGCCGCCGAAGAACCGCTTCACCTCCCACGCCCACTCCCGCAGATAGGCGCGCAGGATCGGCGGCTTCTCGTGGTCGGGGACCTCCACGACGCGCACGTCCGCGGTCTTCCCGCCGACGGTGAGCCGGCCCGCGCGGCTGACCCGGATGTTGCGCACCCACTCGGTCTCGCCGCGCGGGGCGACCAGGTACCGCCGGCCATCGAAGGTGAGCGGGTTGACCGGGATGCGGTGCCACTCGCCGCTCTTGCGTCCCTGCACCGAGAGGACCTGCGCCCCTTTCAAGCCGAGCCCGAGCCGGCCGGCGAGGAAGCCGACGACCGGGTTGACGACCCGGGCGGTGAAGAAGCCGGGCTTGACGAAGGGGCTCGCCGACATGGTCAGGCGGATGCGGGCGTGCCGGCCACCGTGATCTCGGTCCTCACCGAGTTGGCGATGAAGCACTGCTCGTGGGCCAGATGGTGCAGGTGGTCCACGTCCGCGTCGGTCGGGCGCCGGGCCCCCCCGTAGGCGATGCGCGGATTCAAGGTCACCGCGCTCACCCAGACGGCGCCGCGCTCGTTCTTGCGCATCACGCCCACCGCGTCGTCCTCGTAGGACAGGACCAGGAAGCCCTCGCGCATGGCCACGTAGAGAAACGTGAGCATGTGGCAGCTCGAGATCGCGGCCACGTAGCCCTCCTCGGGATCGACGTGGGCCGGGTTGGACCACGGCACCGGGACCACGCCGGGGGAGGGCGAAGCGGGCACCGTCACCCCGCCGTCGAACGTCCACGTGTGCTCGCGCGAGTAGCGGCCCTTGAGGAATGCCTCCCCGTCGGCCGCCAGCTTCCAGCGGATCGTCGCCTTGTGCTCAGACATGATTCGTCTCCTCCCGCTTCGCGATCTGGCGATCGTGGACCCGGGAGAGCAGCAGGAGCCCGGCCGCCGCTCCCAGGAGCGCCAGGAACATGTCCCACTGAGTGTCCCACTGATCGCCTTGCGTGCCCAGGAAGGCGTCGGCGCCCTCGCCGCCGATCAGCGCGGCCCACCATTCCACCAGCTCGTAGAGCGCGCTGATCGCGAGGCAGACGCAGAGCACCAGGAACGTGAGCCACTTGCCCGGCGTCAGGGGCGACCGCCGGATCAGGATCTCGCGCACCACGATGGCGGGGACGAAGCCCTGGGCGAGATGGCCGAGGCGATCGTACGGGTTGCGGGCGAGCCCGAGCGCGTCCTCCAGCCAGAACCCCGCCGGCACTTCCGCGTAGGTGTAGTGGCCGCCGACCATCAGGATGAGCGCGTGGACGAAGATGAGCCGGTAGGCGAGGGGGGTCAGCGGGAAGCGGCGCGCGGTGGCGGCGAGGATCGGAACCGCGATCAGGATCGGCGCCACCTCGAGCCACCACGTGGCCCGGTCGTGCGGGCCGATGCCCGAAAGGACCAGCAGAGCGAGGCCGACGATCAGGAGGACGAGCGGCTCTCTACCAGTCACCCGCGTACCCGGTGCGGTGCGGCGCGGTCAGGGCGAGCAGCCGGGCGCGGCGCAGCTCGAGCAGCTGGCGCGTGTGGAGCAGGTCGTGCGCGGCCCAGGAGGCGGCCAGGTCCCCCGCGGTGATCGGCCCGAAGGAAGCCTGGTACTCGCGGCTCCACTCGGGAGCCTTGAGCCCCGCGAGCCAGGCCAGCGAGCGCTCCCGCTCGGTGAGAAACGCGCTCACGGTGGCCGCGAGCTCGCGATCGTTGTAGCCGCGCGCGGTCACCCACCCCGGAGGATCGATGGGGGTCCATTGCTCCTCCGGCCGGTGCAGGACCAGGTCGAGGCGCGGGCGGAAATCCTCGCGTTCCTCGTCGAGGAGATGCGCCACGACTTCCAGGATGGACCAGGCGTCCGGCGCCGGCCGCACGCGCGCCTCCGCCGCCGAGACGCCCGCCACGAGGCCCTGGATGGTCTCCGCGCCCTGGGCCAGCTCGCGCCGGAGGACGTCGAGTCGCATGCCCGCCTACTGGAACTCGAGGGTGGCCGCGCGCAGCCCGCAGAGGAGCTTGCCCGCGGTCTCGAGGCACCGGTCGTTGGAGGGGGGCATCACCGGGCCGGCCAGCGAGTCGCGGTGCCAGCGCTCGAGCGGCAGCTCCTTCAGGATGCCGCGCCCGCCCGCCAGCCGCATCGCGCGCTCGGTGGCCATGAGCCCCACGTCGGCCGCGAGGGTCTTGGCCTGGTTCACCGCGAGCATGGTGGCCTCGCGGTCGCCCGCCATCTTCACGCAGGCGGCCTCGTGCAGCAGGAGCCGGGCCGCGCGGATCTGGGTGCCCACCTCGGCCACCGTGCGCTGCACGAGGGGGTGATGGCTCATGGGCTCGGTGGAGGGTCGCTGGACCTTGGTGCGCGCGTACTCGGTCATGTACTCGAAGGCGGCCTCGCCGATGCCCAGGTAGACGGCGGCGTAGCCGAGCGCGAAGCCCTGGAGATCGATGGTCAGGTACTGACCGGGCGCTCCAATCACGTTGGTCCTGTCGACAGAGCAGTCATAACGGATCGTATGGCTGATCGTGCCCCGCATGCCGGTGGCGTTCCAGGTGCCCTCGATCTTCACGCCCGCGTCGCGGCCCGGGATCATCGCGGAGATCACCCCGTCGCGCGCGCTCGTCTTGCCCGCCTCGATGCCGGTGATGAAGAAGTAGTCGGCCGCGTCGCCGAGCGAGCAGAACTGCTTCACCCCCGCCACCCGGTAGCCCCCGTCGCCGGTCGGATGAAACACGGTGTTGAGCACGAACTTGTCGCGAAAGCTCTGCTCCGGCTCGCTGGTGATGGAGGCGATGCGCGCCCCGCGGCCGACGACCTCGCCGAAGTAGCGCCGCTTCTGCTCCTCGGTGCCCAGCGCGGCCACGAAGGTGGTCACCGTCGAGTGCATGTTGAAGGTGAGCGCGGTGGCCGAGCAGCCCTTGGCGATCTCGCGCAGGGCGTGCACGTAGGTGACCGGATCGGCGCCGACCCCGCCGTACTCGCGGGGGACGGTGAGCGCGAGCAGGCCGGCCGCGTGCAGGTCCGCGTAATTCTCGTAGGGGAACGTGGAGTCGGCGTCGTACCGGCCGGCCCGCGCCGCGAAGCGCTCGCGCGAGAGGGTGGCCACGCGCTCGATCACCGAACGCTGCTCATCCGTCAGGGGCGGAAGCGGGAACACGGGGTTGGGTCCTCCTGGACGCTCTCGGGCTCCCGCTAGCGTAGCGCCCCTGCCCGCGCCGGCGCAATGCGCGCGTCCAGCCGGGGTGGCCGGGCGGGGTTATGGTACTGTTACGAGCGTTATGGCCACACGAAAACGCGATGTTACCCCCGTCGCCCCCGCCCGGCCGGACTTCCTGATCCTGGGGCTGGCCGCCGCCGGGTTCGCCATCGCGGCCTACCTCACCGGGCTCAAGTGGATGGGCGGCAACGCCGCCTTCTGCCTCTCCGGTAGCGGCTGCGACGTGGTGCAGGGGAGCCGCTACGGCACCTTGCTGGGCGTGCCGACCGCGCTCTGGGGCGTGCTGATGTACGCGGCGATCGGCGCGCTGGCCATGCTCGGGCTCACCGCGCCGCGCTGGACGTGGGCCTTCTACCTGGTTGCCGCGGGGGTCGGCGTCTCGATCTACCTCACCGCGCTCTCCGCGCTGGTCATCCACGCGACCTGCGCCTACTGCCTGGCCTCCGGCGTGATCATGGTGGCCATCCTGGCGGTGCTGCTCCGCCGGCGCGCGGTGCTGCCGGGCCGCCGCAGGCTCTCCGCGCTCGTGCCCGGGGCGCTGGCCGCCGCGATCCTCGTGCCGCTCGGCGCCGCCTTCATCTACGCGATGCCCGCGGGCGGCGGCGGGGGCTTCGAGGCCGCGCTGGCGCGGCACCTGCGTGAGAAGGGCGCGGTGATGTACGGCGCCCACTGGTGCCCGCACTGCACCGAGCAGAAGGCGCTCTTCGGCGACGCGGCCAAGGACGTTCCCTACGTGGAGTGCGCTGCGGACACGGTCAACGGCCGGCCCGACCTTTGCGAGAAGGCGGGCGTGAAGGTCTTCCCGACCTGGGTGATCGGCACCGAGCGCCGCGAGGGCGTGCAATCCTTGAGCGCCCTCTCCGCCCTCTCCAAGTTCGAGCCGGAAGCGGCGAAGCCCACCAAATAACCCTCTCCCCTCAGGGGAGAGGGCAGGGTGAGGGGTGGTCCTGCGCGGCTCTCAGTGCGCCCCGGGCGCCGGCCGCGCCCGCGCGCGCCGCAGGAAGACGGCCAGCGGGATGCAGCAGATCGCCAGCACCGTGATCAGCCGGAAGTTGTCCACGAAGGCCAGCAGCGTCGCCTGCGCCACCAGCGTCTTGTAGAGGATGCCGAGCGCCTGCGGCCCGGCCGCGCTCGGCCCGACCTTGGGGATCAGCACCCGCCGGAGCGCTTCGAGCCGCTGCTGGAACACCGGATCGTAGGGCGTCATCTTCGCCACCATCACGTTCTGGTGCACCTGCGCGCGCCGGGCCAGGAGCGTGGTGGCCATCGAGATGCCGATGCTGCCCCCGAGGTTGCGCATGAGGTTGTAGATGCCGGTGGCCCCGCCCATCTGGTCGCGCCGCAGGGTGGCGAAGGACATGGTGGAGAGCGCGATGAAGATGAGCGGGTTGGCGAGCCCGTTCAGGAAGGTGACCAGCGCGATGTTCGACCACGCCACGTCGAAGGTGAGCCGGCTCAGCCAGATTCCGGAGAGGGCGAGGAGGCCGAAGCCGGCCGAGACGATCAGGCGCGAGTCGATGACCCCGATGAGGCGGCCCGCCGCGATGGCCGCGAGCAGCGCGCCCAGGCCGCGCGGGCTGATCGCGAGCCCGGCCTCGAGCGCGGGGTAGCCGAGCAGGGTCTGGAGGAAGAGCGGGAGCATCGCGGTCGTCGCGTAGAGGACGATGCCCATCGCGGTGATCAGGAGGGTGCCGATCGCGAAGTTCCGGTCGGTGAGGATTCTCAGATTCACGATGGGCTCGTCGGTCACGAGCTCGCGCACGACGAATATCACCATCGCGGCCGCCGAGAGGGTGAGCACCCACCGGATCCACACCGCGGCGAGCCAGTCATCCTGCTGGCCCTTGTCGAGCACGACCTGGAGGGTGGCCAGCCAGATCGCCATGAACGCGAGCCCCCAGTAGTCGATGCGCCGCAGGGTGGTGCGCCGCAGGTACGGCGGATCCTCGATGAAGGTCTGGGTCATCAGGAGCGCGAGGAGGCCGACCGGCAGGTTGATGTAGAAGATCCATCGCCAGGAGTAGCTGTCGGTGATCCAGCCGCCGAGCGTGGGGCCCATGATCGGGGCCACGATCACCCCCATCGAGTAGGCGGCCATCGCGCGGCCGCGCCGGGACGGATCGAAGCTCTCGAGCAGGATGGCCTGGGCGATCGGCTGGAGCGCGCCGCCGCCGATGCCCTGGATCACGCGGGCCAGGATCAGCATCTCGAGGCTGAACGCGGCCCCACACGCGGCGGAGGCGAGCGTGAAGATGACGATGCACGTGAGCAGGAAGCGCTTGCGGCCGAACGCGGCGCTCAGCCACGCGGTGACCGGGAGCACGATCGCGTTCGAGATCAGGTAGCTCGTGAGGACCCAGGTGGCCTGCTCGGGGGTGGCCGAGAGGCTGCCCGCGATGTGAGGCAGGGCCACGTTCGCCACCGAGGTGTCGAGCACCTCCATGAAGGTGCCCAGCATCACGGAGATCGCGATGAGCACCGGGCTCGAGCGGGGCCGCCACTCGGCCGCGGCGTCCGCGGGCGGGGCGGTCGGCGGGTTCTCGTCTGCCATGACCTTGACGGGGATCGGTGCCGCCCGCCATTATAAGCACGAATCCAATGACCGACCTGGACCAGGAAGGAATATCCGGGCGGCTGCGCGCCCGATTTTCCGCCTATCAGGACGGGCCACCGCGCCGCCGCTACCTCCTCCTCGCGATCGTCGCCGTGGTCCTCGTCCTCGCCGGCTACTCCGGGTATCTCCTCTACTACTGGCACCACCACATCTCCACCGACGACGCGTACATCACCGCCCGCATCGCGCCGATGAGCGCACGCATTCCGGGGATCGTGGTCGAGGTGCTGGTCAACGACAACCAGGACGTGAAGGCGGACCAGGTGCTCGTGCGCCTCGATCCGCGCGACTACGAGGTCGCGGTGGCGCAGGCCCGCGCCGCGGTCGCGAGCGCCAAGGGCGAGCTCGAGACCGCGGTCGCGGGCGTACCGCTGACCGATGAATCCACCCGCAGCCTCGTGCAGCAGGCGGACGCGGTGCTGGGGGCCACCCAGTTCGGCACCGAGATGGCGCGCCACGATCTGGACGAGCGGCGCGGGCTGCTCCAGGCCAAGCAGTCGGCGGTGGCGGCGGCGGACGCGGCGGTGCGGGCGGCCCAGGCCGATTACGAGCGGAGCAAGAACGATCGCGATCGCATGGCGTCACTGGTGAAGGCGAACCTGGTGGCCCAGCAGGAGTGGGAGCACGCGGACGCGACGTTCAAGACCGCGGAGGCGGTGCTCGACGCGGCCCGCAAGCGGTTCGACCAGGCGCGCAGCGAGGTCGTCCAGGCCGAGGCGTCGCTGCGGACGCAGCAGGCCGCGATCAGCCAGTCGGTGCGCCGGGTCGACGAGAGCCGCGCCTCGCTCGACAACGCGCGCACCCAGCGTCAGCAGGTGCGGCAGCGTCAGGCCCAGGTGGAGGCGGGACAGGGGCGGCTCGCCCAGGCGCTCGCCAACCTGCAGCAGGCGGAGCTGAACCTGGTCTACTGCACGATCCGCGCGCCGATGCCGGGCCGGGTGAGCCGCAAGTCGGTGGAGATGGGGCAGGTGGTGTCGGTCGGCCAGGCCCTCCTCGCGGTGGTGGATCTCGACGACGTGTGGGTGATCGCCAACTACAAGGAGACCGAGCTGACCCACGTGCGCCCGGGCCAGCGCGCCACCGTCACGGTGGACACCTACCCGGGCAAGACCTTCAAGGCGCGCGTGGACTCGATCCAGGCCGGCTCCGGCGCGGTCTTCTCGCTGCTGCCGCCCGAGAACGCCACCGGCAACTTCGTGAAGGTGGTGCAGCGCGTGCCCGTGAAGCTCGTGTTCGAGCCCGGGGAGAACGCCCAGCACCTGCTGGTGCCCGGCATGTCCGCGGTCCCGATCATCGCGATCCGGTAATCCCCTCTCCCCTCTGGGGAGAGGGCAGGGTGAGGGGGGTCCATGAAGATCGACGTCCTGCTGATCCCGGTCGGCGCGCGATACGCCGACATGCGCGCGGCCGCGCTCGCCGCCGAGGCGGCCGGCTTCGACGGCCTGTGGACCTGGGATCACCTGCGCGATCCCGACGAGCGCGCCGAGGCCGGCGTCCCCGAGGCCTGGACGACGCTCACCGCGCTCGCCGAGGTCACGCGGCGTCTCACCCTGGGCCCGCTCGTGCTCAACACCGGCCTGCGGCATCCCGGACTGCTCGCCAACATGGCGGCCACGCTCCAGCAGGTCTCGGGCGGGCGCCTGCTGCTCGGCCTGGGCGCCGGCGCCACCCGGACGATGTCGTACGCGCGGGAGCAGGAGGCGCTCAACATGGAGGTCTCGCCGGATCGCGTGCGGGCCGAGCGGGTGGCCGAGACCGCGCAGGTGCTCCGCCGCCTGTGGACCGGGGACGAGTCGAGCTTCGCGGGCGCGCAGTTCCGGCTCGACCGGCCGTCCGGCTTCTTGCGGCCGGATCCGCCGCCGCCCATCATCGTGGCGGGCTTCGGCCCGCGGATGGCCGGCATCGCGGGGCGGTACGGCGACGGCTTCAACACCCAGGCCATGCACCCGAACCTCGCCGAGCTGGCCCGGGTGGCGCGCGAGGCCCATGCCGCGTCGGGCCGCGATCCCGCGCGGTTCAGCGTGAGCGTCTTCGCGGGCCTGAGCGAGCGGTGGCTCCGCCCCGAGGCGCCCGAGCGCGCTCGCCTCGAGCGGGTCGGCGTGGATCGTCTGATCCTGCTGGTGTCGCCGCCCTACGACCTCGGCAACATCCGCTTGCGCTGACCGCGCCCCTCACCCTGCCCTCTCCCCCTTCAACCCTCTACCCTCCGGGGAGAGGGCAGGGTGAGAGAGATCTTGTAGCCCTTCACGGTGATGCCCGGCGCGAGCGAGAAGTCCAGCTCCGGCGCGTGGGCGAACCCCATGCGCTCGTAGAGCCGCATCGCGGCGGCCATCATGTCGGTGGTGTGGAGCGTCAGCGCGGGAGCGCCCGCCGCGCGCGCCCGCTGGATGCACTCGTTCATGAGCCGCCGCGCGACCCCTTTCCCGCGCGCCTCCGGCGCCACGGCGAGCAGCCGCACCTCCGGCCACTCGAGCGTGATCGCGCCGCCGGGTTTCTCCATGACCGCCCCGGCGGGAAGGAGCAGCACGGCGCCCAGGATCGCGCCCTCGTCCGCGGCCACGATCTGCGCCGCCGGCCCAACATCGGCCAGCGTCGCGTGGATGTTCTGCCGGTACAGCAGCCAGAGTGGTGGCGGGAGCGCAGCGGCGTACTGCTCGTAGGCCGCCAGCGTCACCGCCAGGATGGCGGCGCGATCGCCCGGGCGCGCGTCGCGGATCGCGGTCACGCCGCCGCGGACTTGACCTCTCCCGCGAGCCGCTCCATCGCGCGCACCATCGCGGGGATGCCGGCGCGCGGCAGGTCGAACGTCATCCAGGCCGCGCCGATGCCCCGCACCCGCTTGATGTCGGCGGCCACCTCGGCCACCGAGCCCTGGAAGGCGGCGCGGCCGGCGCCCTTGGCCGCGTCGGTCAGGTCGAGCATGTTGCGCGGGGAGAGCCCGAGCGTATCGCGCCGCCCGGTGCGGCTGGCCAGGTCGCGGAGCGTGGCGTAGCCCTTCTCGATCTCGTCGAGCCCGAGCGCGAGGGGATGCCAGGCGTCGCCCAGCTCCGCGCAGCGCCGGACCGCGGGCCCGGAGACCGCGCCGGGCGAGCCGCCCACCCAGATCGGGGGATGCGGCCGCTGGACCGGCCGCGGGGAGAAGGTGGCGCCCGAGAAGCTCACGTGCTTGCCGTTGTACTGCGGGATGTCGGCGGCGAACGCGGCCTTGATCGCGCGGATGTAGTCGTCGCTGAGCTGCCCGCGCTGGCGGAACGGCAGGCGCAGGTCCACGAACTCGGCCTCGTCCCAGCCCACTCCGACCCCGAAGATGAAGCGCCCGTTCGAGGCCTGGTCCACGGTGGCCGCCGACTTGGCCGCGACCAGCGCGTTGCGGTACGGGAGCACGATGACGCTGGCTCCCAGGCTGATCCGCGTCGTGCGCCCCGCCAGGAAGGCGAGCAGCGCGAAGGGATCCGGCCAGTGGCCGCCGTAGTGCTGGGTGGTCGCGGGCTTGGCCAGGATGTGGTCGGGGACGAACACCCCGTCCAGTCCCAGCTCCTCCGCCCGCGTCGCCAGCGATGCCGCGTCCGCTATCGTGAGCTGCCAGATGGGAAGTACCACGCCGTACTTCATGGCTGCCCCTCCTTTGGAGTCACATCACGAGTGCGTCGACGATCTCGTACCGCTCGGTCGTCACCTGGGCTCCGGTGGCCGCCGAGGTGGCGGCCTGGCGACGCCGGCGCGCTTCCTCGCTCGCCCGCATCGCCTCCTCACTCTCCCAGAGGGTGACGATGAGGGCCTTGCCGCTCTCGCGGTCGACGAGCCAGTAGGCCGCCTTGAGCCCGGCGTCCTGTCGAATGCTGGGCTTGACGTGCTCGCGTCCGCGCTCGATCCACCGCTCCAGCTCCTCGGCGGATCCCTGCCAGGCACCGAGTCGGGCAAACATGGCTGTACCCTCCGGGCCCCGAGGCTACACGTTTGCCCCGGTGGGGACAACCAACCTCAGGGTAGGCAGGCTCAGGGCGAGGTCACGCGGGTAGACACCGGCGCGCCGCCGCAGGACGGCAGGCCGGCGATGATGAGGTCGGCGGTGGCGAGGTTGGTCGCCACCGGGACGTTGTGGACGTTGCACACGCGGAGCAGCGCGCGGATGTCCGGATCGTGCGGCTGGGCGAAGAGGGGATCGACGAAGAAGAACACCGCGTCGATCTCCCGCATCGCGACGCCCGCCGCGATCTGGGCGTCCCCGCCCTCGGGGCCGCTCAGGAGCTCCGCGACCTCGAGCCCGACCTTGTCCCGGATGAGCCGGGCGGTGTGCCGGGTGGCGACGAGCGGGAATGCGGCGAGGGTGTCGCGGTTGAACGTGGCCCACGCCACGAGGTCCACCTTCTTGTGGTCGTGCGCGATCAGGGCCAGCTTCTGGATCATGAGCAAGAGTCCTTTCCCCAAGAGAATAAGCGCCGTCATCGTACGGTGACGGCGCTCCGGATTTCGCGACGACGCGATGAAGTGCTTGTGACTCGAGGGTGCAGAGGGCGTGCCAGTGGGCGCAACTCGCGCGTGACGGGATTCGTCGAGGCGCGACGGCTACTTGCGGCGATCGAGCGCGGCTGATGCGGCGGAGGCGCGGCGGGAGATCGCCCGCGGACCAGGCAGCGCGAACCCCGCTGCCGCAGCGGGAGGCAGCGTCAGACGACCTTCGCGCCCTGCTGGACCAGCAGCTCCCGCAG
Organism: uncultured bacterium; assembly: GCA_946479205.1. Next base: position 11,384 of record CAMLFJ010000046.1, read on the forward strand.
GAGCGAGCGGTGGCAGTGGCTCTCGTCCTCGCAGTAGCAGCCCACCGAGAAGTCGGTCCGCGTGGACAGCGCGGCGAG
>CAMLFJ010000047.1 GCA_946479205.1 uncultured bacterium
CGCCGCGGCGCAGCGCCTCGTTGAGGGTGGCGAGCGAGGCGAAGGCGGTGATCATGACCACCTCGACGCGTTCGTCGAACGCCTTGATGCGCTCCAGCGCGTCGAGCCCGCTCATGCTCGGGAGGAGACGCACGTCGAGCAGCACGACGTCGGGCCGGAAGCGTGGCAGCTCTTGCATCGCCGCTTCTCCGCTCGGCACGCTCGCGATCCGGTACTCGCGCTCGAGAAGAGCGCACAGGCTCATGCGTACCCCCTCCTCGTCGTCCACCAGCAGGACCCGCGGTCTCTCGGTCTCGGTCATGGGGAAGTTTCTGCGTGCCGTCGTAATCGACACCCATCCGGCTGCATCCGGGGTGCCAACGGAGCCGGCCGGAAAATCCCCCAAATCCGCGCGGTCCTCCGCTCCCCGGCGGCTCGCGGCCGCCCGGGAGCGGACAAAAATTGGCGACGCGGTTCTCAGGCGCGCGAGACTCCCGCGCCGGGGCGCAGGCGTTGCGCGATCTCGTTGACGAGGTGGTTGAGTCGCTCGGCCGCCTCCTCGCGCTCCTTCTGGTGCCGCTCGTTCTCGCTCCGCAGCTCGCTCATGTTCTGGCGGAGGTGCTCGGCCTGGCGCTCGGAGGTCTCGAGCCGGTTGCGGAGCTGCTCGTTCTCGTACGTCACACCGCGGAGCCGCTCGTTCTCCCGCTCGGACGACTCCACGCGCTCGCGGAGGCGGTCGTGCTCGTGCAGCAACTCGAGAAGCGAGGCGACCTGGGTCTGCCCGGCCTCGAGCCAGCGCCGCACGTCCTCTCCGTCGCGCGCTTGCTTGGACTCGACACTCGTCATTCGAACTTCTCCTTTCGGATGAATGGGAACCGTATGAATGGGGGGAGTGTAATCCAGTCCGGGCGCCGAATCCCGTCGAATCACCACCGAGACATCGCCGCTCCGCCGGGCCGCGCCCCGCGTCTGGCGCCGCTCCCGCCGGCGCCGCTCCGGCCGGCGCGTCATGACCGCGCGGCGGCGCTCGCGGCGCCGCCGGTCCAGCACCACGTCCACGGTGCCGGCCTCGCCCTCGAAGAGCCGCTCGATCCTGGGCACCAGCGCGGGCCGGTCCGGTCCCACGATCACGAGCAGCCGACGAGCGGGAGCGGTACGCCAGAACCAGACCGACATCCGACGGAGTCGACCGCGCAGCAGCATGGTCAGGACTTCCCGGTCTCGCGAGAGGGCGCGGCGTCGGGGGGCTTGGCGAGCAGGCGGAGCCGGTGCGTCCAGCACAGCCCGTGGACCTCGCGGTCGTCGCCCGGGATGTCGATCGTGACCAGGAGGCAAGGCTTACCTTCCTGCTGACACCGCGGGCATATGACTTTCAAGTTGGTCGTTACTCGGCAAACTCGGTGCCACCCCGTCGCCACCGCCGTCACGTGAGACGCGCGAGAGTCGCGGTGGCACCCACGGATCGACCCCGCATCACTTGCATGAGACGATCTACGCCTCCTCAGGTACTTACACCGCATTGCCCGACACGGGGCTTGAAGCGGTACTCCGGTGACCGGCGCCGCCGCGTCCCGAGCACGCAACGGCTCGCGCCGCGCGGTGGGAAGCTCCGCGCCATGCCTGGGCCCTTCCGCTCCCTGAGTAGGCACCCACCTTCCCACTTCTTGCCCGTCCCATCTCGACCGCGGCTAGCTCGGCCTGATCCTCCGGAAGACCAACCGCGAGGGCGCGTTGCGGAATGGCCAGCCGGGCACGATCGCGGTGAAGCGTCCCGCGGGCCCGCCCGCCACCAGGAGCTTGAGGCTCTCCGGTGCCTGAAACTTCGGCACGAGCGCTTCGCTGAGCGGCCCCTCGGGGAAGCCGGCCAGTGCCTCGTCGGACAGCCCTTCGCCGCCGTCCCGCCCGGGCAGCAGCTCGCGGACCGGCTTGTGGAGCCGCTCCCAGAGGACCTGCCGCACGCGCGCCTTGGACCACCCGTCGGCGGCCAGCGTGGCCACGTGCTCGGGGGAGAAGACGATCGCGGTGTCCCCGAGCCCGGTCGCCTTGTGGTGGGCGACCACCTCGACGCTCCGGGCGATCGTGGCGAGCAGGTCCGGGCCGTTCCGGCTCCGCGTGTCGGCCACGATCTGGGGCGCCTCCGCCGCGAGCACCGCCACCGTGCTGTCCCCGTGGTCGAACCCGTGCTCGACGTGCAGCGGCTCCCACGGGCTCGCTTCCTCGTTCTCGCCGATGCAGTAGGTGTAGCGGCCGGGACCTCCGAACGTGGACATGCTGATGACCCCGGGCCGGGCACCGCCGATGTTGACCCAGCAGAGGCGCACCGCCCGGCCGATGGTGGCGTTCGCGCGCCAGCCCGGCCCGAAGACCCCCGCACCCGAGTTGATGTCCAGCGCGTCCCGGATCGGGCCGTTCACGATCACGAGCGGGGCCACCGCGTCGGTGGTCCCGGAGACGCCGAGCAGGCAGAAGCGCTCGTCGCACATCGCCTCGACCGCGGCCAGCACCACCGGCAGGTACTCGGGCCGACAGCCGGCCATCACCGCGTTGACCGCGATCTTCTCGACGGTGGCCCGGCCGAAGTTGGGGGGCATCTCCGCCACCAGCTCGTCGCGCCCGCGGCCCGAGGCGGCCACCGCCGCCGCGACGCGCGCCGCGGTGGGGGGCACCGCCGGGAGGCCGTCGGTTACGCCCCGGGCGAAGAGAAGCTCGATCGGGTCGTCGCCGCTGGCCAGCCGACTAGCGCGGGCGGGAGAAGGGCGAGCGGTACTCGAGCCGCTCGCGAACCTTGTTCAGCAGCCGCTCCACCGTGAAAGGCTTGGCGAGAAAGGCGTCCACCGGGATGAGCACACCGGCGTCGCTGATCACCTCGGCGGCCCGGCCGGACATGAAGATCGCCTTCGTGTCCGGACGCGCGACCAGGAACCGGTCCGCCAGCTCCTTGCCGTTGATCCCCGGCATCATGATGTCGGTGAGGAGCACGTGGATGGCACCCTGGTGATCCTCCGCGAGACGCAGCGCCTGCTCTCCATCCTCCGCCTCGAGCACCTGGTAGCCCGCTCCCAGCAGGATGTCCCGCGCGAGGGTTCGCACCTGCGCTTCGTCGTCCACCACCAGGATGGTCTCCATCTGCGGCCCTATTCTACCTCCGTCGCCCTAACCTTGACAGTTGGAAGGTCCGGACCTAGAGTCTCGGCCATGCGAAAGTGGATCGGTCCTCTGAGTCTGGTCTGGCTTCTGTGGTCCGACATGTCCGTGATCGTCAAGGACAACCCGCTCGACACCATCGTCCTGCGCTGGCTGGCCCGCGTCCCGCGGCTGCAGACCGACCAGATCATCGCCGGCCGGTACACCACCGGTGAGGAGTGCAAGGCGGCGCTCGAGCGCCATCTCGTCACGGTGAAGTCGATCAACGACAGCTGGTCGGGACACGCCTTCGAGCGCGAGGGCGACACCGGGACCATCCACTACTACCCGAGCGGCATCGAGTACGCCCGCGTGGCCCTGCGCTGCGCGGAGCAGTAGGCTCAGCGACCGCTCGGGGTCGGGCTGGGCGACACCGCCGGCGCCTCGTTGCGAGCCGGCGGGCGCGAGTCCCGCGAGCCGGCTTCGAAGAGATCCATCAACCAGGGCACGCTGATCACCACCACGATCGCCAGCACGATCAGGACCAGCGTCGCGCGAAACCAGCCCGTGACGAAGATGCTGGGCGTACCCTCGTAGGCCTCCGGGTCGCCGCGCAGCAGGGCGAGCTCCGCCCGTAGGTGCTCCTGCTCCTCCTCCAGCCCCTCGAGCCGCGAGCGAAGCTGGCGCACCGTCCCCGCCAGATCCCGGGCGGTGACGCGCGCCGGCCGCCGGTTCTCCGCGGGTGGGTTGCGCTCGACCTTGGCCGGGAGCCGGCGGCGGCGAGACGTGGTGGCGGGTGAGGCCTCGGCCTCCGTGCCGCCGCTCAGGGCGAGCTGACGGCCCGGGAGCGCCTGCATGATGATCTCGGAGCTCGACCTGGCGTCGTCGCCGCCTCGCGGTCGGCGCGCTGGCGGCCCCCCGCCCTGGGCGGCCACCGCCTCGACCGGCCGGCCCATCGCCTCCAGCGCATCCCGCGAGAGGCTCTGGATCCGCGCGAGCAGACTCTTGAGGGCCCGCTCGGACACCTGGTCGGCGAGGACGAGGCGCCCCTGCTCGCTCCCGTTCTCGACATAGGCCATCCAGTCCTTCCGGCTTCGCGTGCCGTGCCAGGTGACCGTGAGACCGCTCTGCTGCATCCGCTTGCGGCCCTCGATCTTCGCGAGAGGCTTCCGGGGGACCTTCATGGCGCCCAAGATTACGACGGGGCCAGGGGGCTGACAAGGCCCTTTCCCAGGGCAGAAATCGGGGTAAATCTTACATTGGTGTAATGTAAAACCTACATATGCTGACACTTTCGTTGGCGATGGGAGCTTGCCCACCCCCGCCTATGGTAGGAGACGGCCGTTCGGCAACCACTTCGCGTCCCCTCTTTTGCCCCGTCCTCTGGCACATCCGTTGCGTTCCCTCCCAGTCCCGAAAGGACCGGACATGCCTCTGAGATCCCTCTTGAGTTTTTTGGCCGATGACCTGGCGGTCGACCTGGGAACCGCCAATACTCTCGTATACGTACGAGGTCAGGGCATCGTCCTCAATGAGCCGTCCATCGTCGCCATGAAGGACGGCGTGGTCCTCGCCGCCGGTCACGAGGCCAAGGCCATGCTCGGCCGGGCCCCCGGGAGCATCTCGGTCATCCGGCCGCTCCGCCACGGCGTCATCGCCGATTTCGACTCCACCGAGAAGATGCTCCACTACTTCATCCGGAAGACCCACCAGCGGCGCAGCATCGTCCACCCGCGCGTCGTGGTCACGGTGCCGTCGGGGATCACCCAGGTGGAGAAGCGGGCGGTGCGCCAGTCGGCCAAGCAGGCGGGCGCCCGCGAGGCGTATCTCATCGAGGAGCCCATCGCGGCCGCCCTCGGCGCGGGCCTGCCGGTGGCCGAGCCGGGCGCGAACATGATCGTGGACATCGGCGGCGGCACCACCGAGGTCGCGGTGATGTCACTCTCCGGGATCGTCTACTGCAAGTCCGCCCGCATCGCGGGCGACGAGATGAACACCGCGGTCATCCAGCACATCCGGAAGAACTACAGCCTCCTCGTGGGCGAGCGCCACGCGGAGGAGATCAAGCTGCGGCTGGGCTCCGCCTATCCGGTCGCGGGCGAGCACCTCACCATGGAGGTCAAGGGCCGCGATCTCATCGTCGGCATCCCCAAGACCATCCTGGTGACCGGCGAGGAGATCCGCGAGGCGCTCCGCGAGCCGATCATGGCCATCGTGAGCGCGGTGCACACGTGCCTCGAGCAGATCCCGCCCGAGCTGGCCGCGGACATCGTGGACAAGGGCATCGTGGTGTCCGGCGGCGGCGCGCTCCTCCGCGGCCTCGACCTCCTGCTCCACGAGCAGACCGGGCTGCCGATCCGCGTGAGCGACGATCCGCTGACCTGCGTCGTCCGCGGCGCGGGCGCCCTGCTCGACGACGTCAAGCTGCTCGCCCGCGTCGCGCTGCCTTCCTAGCCCGCCTCCTGCAGATCCCTTGACCGCTCGCGGCCCCGACGTCAGCGGGCGATGGACATCTCCGACACGATCAGGCGGAAGTCGGGGCGCGGGCGGAACGTCACGCGCTTCGACGTGCCGTACACGATGACCTCCTGGAAGAGCTCGAGCCACGGCTTCTCGTCGTCGATGATCTGGGTGGCCTCGGCGTAGAGGGCCTTGCGCTTCTTCGGGTCGAGCGTGTAGCGGGCCTGCTCCATCGCCTCGTGGAAGCGGTGGCCGGGCTGGCTGCCCGCCCAGTACTTCCCGCCCAGCCCGGTCGGGTGCATGATGCGCCACAGGCTCCCGTCGGCATCGAGCAGGGTGGACTGCACGTTGATCAGGAGCAGGCCGCCCGCGGGCAGCGCCCGCTCGTTGACCATGCGCTGCCGTGCCCCCATCTCCATCATGGCCACCTTGGCGCGGATGCCGACCTTCGACCACATGTCGGCCACCACCTCGAGGAGCTGCTTGTCGTTGACCATCGTGCCCATGCCCGCGTGCAGGGTGACGTCGATCCCGCCCGCGAGCCCCGCCTCCCCGAGCAGCGCCCTTGCACGGGCGGGGTCGTACGCGTAGGGCTTGATCGCCGCGTTGTAGCCGAAGTCGGTGTCGGCGAGCGCGCCGGCCATGGGCTTGCCGAGGCCGCCGAAGAGGCTGCGGATGATCGCGGGCACGTCGAGCGCGTAGTGCATGGCCTGGCGCACGCGCTTGTCGGACAGCGGCGGCTGGGTGGAGTTGATGTTGAACTCCACGGTGCGCGAGGACGGCACGCTCACCACCCGCGTGTTCCGGCCCTCCGCGATGGACTTGACGCGGTCCGGCGGCAGGCTGGTGACGATGTCGGCGTCGCCCTTCTCGAGGGCTACCAGCCGGGGGAAGTCGTCCGGAATCGCCTTCCACACGACGCGGTCGATCGCGGGGGCGCGGCCCTCCCATCCCCACCAGTCGCGGTTGGCTTCCATCACGAGCCGCTCGTCCTTCACCCACTCCACGAACCGGTAGGCGCCGCTGCCGACCGGCCGGCGGGCCAGCTCCTTCACCCCGTCGTCAGTGGTGAGGCGGGCGGGCAGAATCTGCGAGCCCATCTGGGCCATGCGCACCGGCAGCAGCGGATCGGACTTCTTGGTGATCACGCGCACGAGGGTCGGCGTGACCGCCTGCACCGACTCGATGGTGGTGAATCCGGCGGTCACCACCGTCTTACCCGGGACCAGGTTGCGCTCGAGCGTGGCCCGCACGTCCTCCGCGGTGAGCGGGGCGCCGTCGTGGAACTTGACGCCCGGGCGCAGCGTGAACTCCCAGGTGGTGTCGTTCACCGCCCGCCAGGCGGTGGCGAGGCCGGGCCGGAGCTGCAGCGCGGTGTCCCAGCGGAGGAGCGAGTCGTACAGATTGTAGAAGTAGTTGACGGTCAGGACCTGGGTGCTCCGCCCCGGATCCATGGTGGTGGCCTCGGCGGGCTGCACGATGGTGATCTGGGTCGGCTGGGCGTGCGCCAGAGAGGCGCCGACGGTTAGCGACAGGGCCACGATCCAGGCGAAGAGCGGCATCGGTCTTCCTCCTCCGGTCAGGATGGCCGAGGGTATCGCAGCCGGCCGCGCAATTCTATAATCCCGGATGAGCCGGCTATCCTGCGCACCGCCACCCACTGGAGGCCCCCATGAAGGGCGTGACCCTGCCGACCGAGACCGTGTTCGTGATGGAGAACTCGCCGATCAAGTTCGGGCTCGGGGCCATGGACGAGGTCGGCTTCGACGCCAGCCGCCTGGGCATCCGCAAGGCCCTGATCTTCACCGACCGCCACATCTCCGAGCTGGGTCTGGCCGAGCGCGTGCGCGCGCTCCTCGAGGAGCAGGGCGTGAAGGCCGACGTCTGGGACGGCGTGGAGGTGGAGCCCACCGATCGCTCCATGGAGGAGGCGGGCGAGTACGCGCGCAGCAAGGACTGGGACGGGCTGATCGCGGTCGGCGGCGGCAGCACCATCGACACGTGCAAGGCGGCCAACCTCCTCACCTGCTACCCGGCCCCGTTGCTTGACTACATCAACAAGCCGGTCGGCAAGGGGGTGCCGATCCCGGGCCCGGTACGCCCGCTGATCGCGCTGCCGACCACCGCCGGCACCGGCAGCGAAACCACCGCGGTGGCGGTCACGCACATCGTGGACCAGAACGTGAAGGCGGGCGTCTCGCACCGGCTGCTGCGCCCCACCCTGGGCATCGTGGACCCGCTCAACACCCTCACCGCTCCGCCCGAGGTGACCGCGGCGGCGGGCGCCGACATCCTGACCCACGCGATCGAGTCCTACACCACGCGCCCGTACAACGCGCGCGCCAAGCATCATCCTCCCGACCGCCCCGCGTACATCGGCGCCAATCCGGCCAGCGACATCTGGTGCGAGAAGGCGATGGAGTACGCGGCCCGCTACCTGCGGCGCGCCGTGCTCAACGGCCTCGACGTCGAGGCGCGCCTGCACCTGGCCCTCGCCGCCAACTACGCGGGTATCGGCTTCGGCAACGCGGGAGTGCACATCCCCCACGCGGTCGCGTACCCGATCGCGGGCCTGGTGCGCGACTACGTGCCGAGCGGCTACCGCACCCGGCACCCGCTCGTCCCGCACGGCATGTCGGTGATCCTCACCGCGCCCGCCGCCTTCCGCTTCACCTACACCAGCGCGCCCGAGCGGCACCTGCGCGCGGCCGAGCTGCTGGGGTGGCCGGTGGCCGATCTCAACGAGGCCGAGCGGCGCGAGGCCCTGCCCCAGGCGCTGCTCTCGATCATGCGCGACATCGGGATCCCCAACGGGCTCACCGCGATCGGCTACACCGAGCGTGATCTCCCCGCGCTGATCGAGGGCACGCTGCGCCAGCCGCGGCTCCTGTCGGGCGCGCCCCGCCACGTGGGCGCGGCCGAGCTCGACCTGATCCTCCGCGACGCGATGCAGTACTGGTAGGTCGGCCCTACAGCTGTCCGGAGTCGCCCCAGTCCTCCAGGAGCTTCTGGTAGGCGGGGTCCTTGTAGCGATCGAGGTGGAACGCGGGCGCGTAGCGGGGCAGCGGACGCTCCGCGATGTAGTCGGCGAGCAGATCGGCGGCTCCGTTGGACGACATCATCCCGTAGCCGGAGAGGCCGCCCAGGACGTACGCGCCCTCGATCGGCAGCGGGCACGACAGGAAGCGGTTCTCCTGCGTCTTGGTGTAGTAGCCGCCGTCCACGAAGCACTTCGGGAGCCGCGAGAGATAGGCGGCGAGCCCGGGCAGCGGGCGCGTCAGCCCGCGCAGCACGATCTCCGCGTGGGCGGGATCGAACTCGATGGGAAAGCGCGCCTCGATCGGCTCGGCATGGTAGGTCCACACCCCGAGCATGATCGGGCTGTCCCCGCCACCCTCGGGTCGGCCGTGCACGCCGGCGGGCATTTCCTCCAGCAGGTGCCGGAGCGCCTCGCTCTCCCCGAGCTCCGCGCGCTCGTCGTCCGCCCACGGCAGCCGCACCGGATCCGTCCAGATCATCATCGGCGCGTGCCGCGGCACCACGCCCAGCGTATCGTGGAACGCGACCTTGGCGTGCCGCTCGCAGAACACGGGCAGCTCGACGTCGAGCAGGCGCCCCACGTCCTTGACGAAGGGCCCCGCCGCGTTCACGAAGCGTCCCGTGCCGATCGTGCGGGTGCCGTCGCGCCCGCTCACCGCCACGCCGGTGACTCGTCCCCCCGCCGTCTCCACGCGCTCCACCCGCCCCTCGATGAGCCGCACCCCCTTCTCGCGCGCCCGCTCGAGCATGTACATCCCGAGCTGCTGGCCGCTGAACCAGCCGCAGCGTCGTGCGTGCAGCAGCGCCACCGTGTCCTGCGCCAGGTACGGGAAGTGGCGGCGGATCAGGCTCGCGTCGGTGATGACGTCCGTGCCGATGGGCTGCCCCTCGTAGCCGGTGGCGGGCGCGGGCTGGTAGGTGTCCGCGGGCGAGCGATGCACGCGAACCGGCCCGGCCCCGAAGGCGGCCGCTTCGTCGGCGGCGTGCAGGTAGCGGCCGATCTGCTCGGGCTGGGCGGTGGCGAACAGATAGCCGCGTCGATTCATCAGGAAGACGTTCCCGCTCTCGCGCGCGAGCTCTTCCATCAGGTCGATGCTGCGGTTCATGAGGGACACCATCGTGTCGCCCGGCCCCGGCCACCAGTTCCGGTAGGATTCGGCGGACTTGTCGCTGGTCAGCGACAGCGCCGGGCGCTCGTCCACCAGCACGATTCCCCCGATGCCGCGGCGGACCGCCAGATGGTAGGCGCTGGCGACCCCGGCCATCCCCGCTCCGCAGATCACCACCTCGGCCGTGGCCGCGCTCATGGCCCCCGACTCTACACGCTTTGGCAACGGGCGAACACTGTCAGCGTCACGACACCGACTTGACGGTCCGCCCAGCGGCTGACACGGGTCCAAGTACCTGATTTACCGCCCCTCCGAGCGAGGCACGCAGGTTGCTCATACCCCCCATATGATCCACACGAAACAGGCAGCCGACCGCCGCCGGCACCCGCGCACCGACGTCTCCTGGCTCGTCGTGGTGGAGGCCGGGAAGCGCCGCTTCCTGCTGCAGACCGTGGACATCTCGGCCCGCGGGGCCAAGGTGAGACCCAAGGAGCGGATCGACATCGGGACCCCGGCTCAGCTCCGCTTCCGGCCGCCCGACGGGTCGCCCTTCAACGTGCCGGCCCTGGTGTGGCGGCAAGATTCCGATGGCCTGGCCTTCCTCTTCATGGGGGACATCCAGGACCGCCTGCGTCGCTTCGGTCGTCTGCTCGCGATCTAGCGGCGTCTCGCTCTACCGCCTCACTTCCCGAACCAGCCCCGGACCTTATCCCACCAGCGCTCGACCTGCTCCGTGATGCTGCCCCCGTGCTCCTCGCAGGGCGGCGGCTCGGTGCCGGCCAGGAAGACCTCGGTGGCGACGAGCGGGCAGAACGCGGTAGCGCGACGACCGGTCGTCACGTCCACCTTCGCGTGGGTGACCCCGGCCGGCTCGGGGAAGGCGCCACCCGGGTAGATGTCCAGCGCCTGCCGCATGAACTCGGACCAGATCGGCAGGGCGCCCTCCGCTCCGGATAGCCCCGCCGGCGTACCGTCGTCGAAGCCCACCCAGACCAGCGCGAGCAGGTTCGGGGAGTAGCCGACGAACCAGGCGTCGCGGCCCTCGTTGGTCGTCCCCGTCTTGCCGGCCACCGCGCCCGGCACCCCGGCCGCCCGCGCGGAGGCGGCGGTCCCCACGTTGATCACGCCCTCGAGCAGCGAGGTGACCACGTACGCCTCGGGTGCCCCGATCACCGGGCGCGCCTCGCGGCTGGCGCTCCAGAGCGCGCGCCCGCCTTCGTCGGCCACCGTTTCCACCACTCCGCCACCGCTCGGCAGCAGGCCCCCGCTGGCCAGCGGCAGGTACGCGCGGGCGAGCGCCAGCGGGGTGATCTCGAAGACGCCCAGGGTGAGCGCGGGAACCGGCTTCAGCTCCACTTCCATCCCGAGGGTTCGCGCGGTCTCGATGACCACGGGCAGGCCCACCGCCTGGGCGACCCGCACCGTCGCGGTGTTCAGCGAACCTTCGAGCGCCCGGCGCACCGTGACCTGGCCTTGGTAGCGGTCGTCGTAGTTCTTGGGCGTCCACGGCTTGCCGTCCACCATCACCGTGATCGGCGCGTCCTCGATGAGCGACGCGGCCGTGAAGAGGGTCGCGTCCTTCCGCGGGGTGAGCGCGGCCAGGTACACGAACGGCTTGAACGCGCTGCCCGGCTGGCGGCGGGCGAGAACCGCCCGGTTGAACTGGCTCGCCCGGTAGTCGCGGCCGCCCACGAGCGCACGGACCTGCCCGGTGGCGGGATCGAGCACGATCATCGCCACCT
>CAMLFJ010000048.1 GCA_946479205.1 uncultured bacterium
CTCGAAGTAGTGCCGCCGCTGATTGGCGGTATCGATGCCGCGGAAGCCGGCCCGGAGCGCCAGCTCCACGAGCGCGGGCGTGCGATCTTCCTTCCACGCGGTGCCGTAGAGGAACTCCGGCGCGGTCACCGCGCCATTCTGCCACGAGTGCCCGCCGAGCGGGCTCACGATCCGAGGCGATAGACCCGTCCGGCGGTGTCGTGGAGCACCGCGCGCTGCTCCCCGGCGGAGAGCCCGCCCAGGCCCTCGATGCTCACGCGGACCACCTCGTCGTAGGTCGTCCACAGCTTCTCGATCGGGAAGTTGCTCCCGAACATGCAGCGCGACGGCCCGAAGAGCTCGACGGTCTCCCGGATCACCGGGCCCCACAGATCCACCGAGCACGCCCGCTCGAACGTTCCGAGGCCGGAGAGCTTCACGTGGACATTGGGCGCCGCTGCGAGGGCCCGCATGCCCGCCCGCCAGCGCGCCCAGCCCTCGGGCGCGCGGTCCTCCAGCATGCCCGCGTGCATGAGCACGAAGGTCACGTGCGGGAAGCCCCGGACCAGCCGCGCGGCCCCCTCCATCTGGCCGGCGAACACCTGCAGCTCGAAGAGCAGCCCGCGCCGTGCCACCTCCCCCAGCCCGCGCCGCCAGGCCGGATCGTCCATCAGATCGGGCCGCGCGGCGAACCGGTAGAGCGGCGCCTCGTGCCAGTGGAGCTGCTGGCGGATGCCGCGCAGCCGCGGATGCTTCGACATGCGGTCGAGCGTGGCGCCGACCGCCGGCGCGGCCAGATCAGCGTAGCCCACGATCGCGTGCGGGAAGCCGTGACGGTCGGCCACCGACTGGACCCAGGCGACTTCCTCCTCCTCCCGTCCGGCCGGCCAGTTGGTCTGCACGTACACGGATCCGACCACCCCCGCGGCGCGGGCCTCGGCCATGTACTCCTCGATCGGGTAGTCCCGGCGGATCGCCGCGTACTCTCCGAAGATGCGGGGCTGCGGCGGCCCCTGCAGCCACGCCAGGTCGGCCTGGCGCCAGATGTGATGGTGCGCGTCCACGACGAGCGGGGGCATCGGACGCCATCATACGGAGACACGCCGGCGGTTGCCAACCGGCCCCGTCCCGGCGCAGAATCCCTGCTCATGGAGGAGCCCCATGGCTGACCGCGGCATCGACGCTGTTCGCGCGCACCTCGCGAAGCTGCCCCCGTCCGACTCGCTGACCACCGCCGAGCGCCGCGCCCAGTACGAGCGGGCCGAGAAGGTCTTCCCGACTCCGCCCGAGGTCAAGGTGGAGCGCGTGAACGCCCCCACCGCGCCCGCCGAGTGGCTGCGCCCGCCATCTGCGGCGCCCGGCCGCGTGGTGCTCTACCTCCACGGCGGCGGCTACGTCATCGGCTCCCCGCGCTCGCATCGCCACCTGGCCGCCGCCATCGCGGGCGCCGCGGGGGCCAGCGCGCTCCTGCTCGACTACCGCCTGGCCCCCGAGCATCCCTATCCCGCGGCGGTGGAGGACGCGACCGCCGCGTACCGCTGGCTGCTGGACCAGGCCATCGCCCCCGGGCACATCGTGATCGCGGGCGACTCCGCGGGCGGCGGGCTCACGGTGGCCACCCTGCTCGCCCTGCGCGAGGCGCGCGTGCCGCTGCCCGCGGCCGGCGTCTGCATCTCGCCCTGGGTGGATCTCACCTGCGGCGGCGCCAGCTACGCGACGAAGGCCGACGCCGATCCGATCGTGCGCCGCGCCGGGGTCGAGGAGATGGCACAGGCCTATCTCGGGGCCACCCCGCCCCGGACCCCGCTCGCCTCGCCGCTCTTCGCGGACCTGCGCGGCCTGCCGCCGCTGCTGATCCACGTCGGCACGGACGAGGTGCTGCTCGACGACGCGGTCCAGCTCGCCGACCGGGCGAAGGCGGCCGGCGTGGACGCCACCCTGGAGGTCTACGACCACATGATCCACGTGTGGCACTGGTTCCTGCCGATGCTCGACGAGGCCCAGACCGCGGTGGACGGGATCGGCCGGTTCGTGAGGAGACACGCATGACCACCCGCATCGCCTACTTCAACGGCCGGCTCGTCCCTGAAACCCAGGTGGTGATCCCCTACCGCGACCGGAGCTTCAACCGCGGCGACGGCTGCTTCGACATGACGCGCACCTTCGACGGCCGCATCTTCCGCCTCGAGGAGCACGTCGAGCGGCTCTATCGCTCGCTCGCCTACCTGGGGATCGACGTGGGCCTCGAGCCGAAGGAGATGATCACGATCACCGAGGAGGTCGTCGAGCGGAACGAGCCCCTGCGGGCCTCCGTCGGCGACTGGTGGGTGGCCCAGCGGATCAGCCGCGGCGTGGACGCGATCGGCGACGAGGGCTGGGCGCACACCGGCCCCCAGGTGATCGTGGACTGCACCCCGCTGCCGCTCCGCAAGCGCGCGGCCCACTTCCGCGACGGCATCGACGTGGTGGTGCCCTCGATCCGGCGCACGCCGCCTTCGATCCTCAGCCCGCGGGCCAAGACCCACAACTATCTGAACCTCATCCTGGCCGACCGCGAGGTCAAGCGCGGCAATCCCGACGCGTGGTCGGTGCTCCTCGACGAGCACGGCAACCTCTGCGAGGGGGTCGGCAGCAACATCTTCGTGGTGCGCGGCGGCCGCGTCTACACGCCGCGCGAGCAGTACGTGCTCCCCGGCGTGAGTCGCCGGACCGCGATGGAGATGGCCGCGCAGCTCGGCATCCCCTGCGAGGAGCGGGACCTCGACGTCTACGACGCGGTGACCGCCGACGAGGTCTTCCTGACCTCGACCAGCCTCTGCCTCTGCGGCGTCCGCTCGGTCAACGGCCAGCCGATCGGCGACGGCCGGGTGCCCGGGCCCGTCACGAAGCGGCTGACCGACGCCTACGTGGCGCTGGTCGGCACCGACTTCGTGGCCCAGTACCTGGCGCGGCTGGGCTGACGCATTCATCGCATGGCGCTCCCCGTTCGCTTCGACACCACCGGGCCCTACGAGGTCGAGCAGACCGACACGCCGTTCGCGCGTCCGGACGGCGTCGAGCTCCTGGCTCGCGTCTACCGGCCCCTCGGCGAGCCGCAGGGTCCGCTGGGCGCGCTGGTCTACGTGCACGGTGGCGCGTGGGCGCGGCTCGACCGCACCGCCGACGCGATCCTGTGCGGCGCGCTCGCCGCCTCGGGCGCGGTGGTGATCGCGCTCGATTTCCGCCAGGCCCCGGATCATCGGTACCCGGCGGCGAGCGCCGACGTCGCGGCCGGCGTGCGCTACGCGCGCGCCCACGCGCCGCGGCTGGGGGTGGACCCGGCCCGCATCGGGATCCTCGGCTGCTCGAGCGGCGGGCTTCTGTCGCTGCTCCACGCCCTCAAGCCGGCCGCGCCGGAGCACGCGGGCACGCCGATCGTCGGGCCGGACGGCGCCCTCGATGCGCGCCCGCGCGACGCGTCGGTCGCCTTCGTGGTCGCCCTGTACCCGGTCGCGGATCCGCTGGCCCGGTACCGCTACGCGCTGTCTCGCGAGCACGAGCCGCCGCCCCCGTCGGGCTTCGACGCCAAGCGGCTGATCGCCTCGCACCGGGCGTTCTTCGCGGACGAGGCCGCGATGGCCGCGACCAGCGTGACCCGGATCGTCTCGGCGGGCGAGGCCACCGCCTTGCCCCCGATCTGGGTCGGCCAGCCCGACCAGGACGACAACGTGCCCGCGGCCATCACCGAGGCCTTCGTGCGGGCCTACCGCGGCGCGGGCGGCCCGGTCGAGCACGCGCACTTCCCCGACGCCCGCCACGGCTTCATGCAGCAGGCGAGCCCGGACACCGACAAGGGCGTCGCGCTCATCCGCGACTTCGTCGGCCGGCGGCTCGCCGGAGGCTGATGGCCGAGCCCTTTCCGATCATCCGGCAGCCCGCGGAGGCCACGCGCGCGCCGGTCCTGGTGAGCGTGCCGCACTACGGCACCCAGCCCCTTCCCCACGTCACCCGCGACGACTACTGCGAGGCCCGCTTCGAGACCTTCGCCTACGGGTTCGCCGACGTGTTCGCGGCCGACCTCTACAGCGACCTGCACGAGCACGGGGCCACCGTCCTGGCCACCCCGTTCTCCCGCATGTTCGTGGACGTCAATCGCCGCCGCGACGACTTCGAGCACCACGACGGCGTGGTGCGGTCCCGCCGCGGGGTGGTGCGCACCCACACCATGCGGGAGGCGCCCATCTTCAGCCGGCCCCTGGCGCTCGCCGACCTCGAGCAGCGCCTGCAGACCCTCTACGACCCGTACTACGCCGCGCTGGAGCGCCTGCTCGGCCACATCCAGACCACCTACGGCTACGCCATGCTGCTCGACGGTCACACCGGCAGCCCGCGGCGGATGCAGGACCACCAGGTCATCATCGGCACGCGCCGCGGGGTCACCTGCGCGCCCGAGCTGGCCGAGACGGTGGCCGCGATCTTCACCCGCCACGGCTTCGAGGTGCACGACAACGTCAGCGGCTACACCGGCGGCAACATCGTGGCCACCTTCGGCCAGCCGGCCACCCGCCGGGTCCACGCGCTCCAGCTCGAGATCAACTCCTCCCTCCTGATGGTCACCGACCGCGAGGCGCTCATCCCGCTGATCTCGAGCGGGGGCGTCCCCGAGAAGGCGGAGGCCAACATCGCGCGCGTGCGCCGGTGCCTGGCGGACGTGATGGCCGCCCTGCCCGCGGTCCTCGCCTCCGTGCACGAGCCATAACAGGGTAAAATCACGTCATGTCCAACTCCGACCGCAAGCTCGAGATCGTGACCGAGGTGCCCGAGTCCGCCATGGTGGTCTTCGCCCATCCCGACGATGCCGAGATCGGCTCGGGCGGGGTCATCGCCAGCTGGGTGGCCGCCGGCTGCGAGGTGAGCTACGTGCTGTGCACCAACGGCGACGCGGGCACCGCCGACCGCGACCTGGCCCCGGCCGAGCTGGCCCGCAAGCGGGCCCACGAGCAGCGGGCCGCCGCCGACTTCATGGGGGTGCGCCACCTGGAGATGCTGGGCTACCCCGACGGCCGGCTCGAGGACACGCGCGAGTTCCTGGGCGACGTGGTCCGGGCCATCCGCCGCCACCGCCCCCATACCGTCTTCGTGCACGACCCCTATCGCATGAAGGGCTTCCAGCACCGCGACCACCGCAAGGCCGGCATCGCCACCACCGACGCGGTCTATCCCTACGCCCGCGACCACCTGCACTTCGCCGAGCACATCACCGACGAGGGCCTCGAGCCCCACAAGGTGCGCGAGCTCTGGTACTGGGGCGCCGACGAGGCGGATGTCATCGTGGACGTGACCGCGGGGATCGAGCGGCAGATCGCCGCCCTGGTGCGCCACCAGAGCCAGATGCCCGGCTTCAACGTGCCGGAGGGCGTGACCATCGGCGAGCGCGTCAAGAAGGGCGCCGCCGAGCTGGCCGCTCCCTACGGCTTCGAGTACGGCGCCGCGTTCCGCCGGCTGATCGCCCGGCGGTAGACACACCCCAGGCCGACCAGCACGAGGACGACGAGCCCGGCGGCCAGCACCGGGGCCAGCACCGCGAGCAGGCTCAGCGAGAGCGCGCCCGTCAGCTCGCCGGTGGCCACCACCGGGTTGCCGAGTCCGGCCGTCCACGCCGAGGAGTGCAGCCGCAGGAGCGTCGTGCCCGACTGCACGAGCCCGGCCGCCCCGCCGCCCGCCACGATCGCCAGCGTCCACCGCAGCAGCGGAGAGAGCTCCGGGGTGACCGCGGCCCAGGTGATGACGCCGGCCGCGATCGCGGTGGGCGTGGCGACCGCGTCCAGCAGGTTGTCCAGCCAGGGCACGTAGTAGGCGGCGACCTCGAGGATCGTCGCGGTCGCCAGGGCCACGAGGGCCGCGTCGGCCGCGAGCCACGTCATGTCGCTGGTCAGCTCCAGGTAGCCGAGGCGCGCCGCCACGCCGGTGAAGAGGAGCGGGACGAACACCCGGAACCCCACCGCCGCGCTCAGCGCCAGGCCCGCGAAGACGCCGATCAGCGCGTCCACTGCCCCTACCCGATTCGCCGCGCCCAGCGGACGACCTGGCGCGCGAGCGCGGCCTCGTGGCCGCGGAACCCGTGGGACGCGCGGGGGACGACGATGCCGGTGAACCCCCGCGTCGCGCCGGCGTGCCGCTCGAACGCGGCCACCAGATCCGTCGCCCGGCGGTCGAGATACTCGTCGCGGCCGCCGACGATCACCGCGGTCGGCACCCGGATGCGCCCGAGCGCGCGCCAGTCGGCGTCGGGCCGGTAGTACGGGAAGACGTCCTCCGCCTCGCCCGGGCGGAACAGGCTGACGAAGCGCGCGGCGCTCCGGAAGCCCCACGCGCGAGGGACGAGCGCCTCCGGATCGCGCCGGGCGATCCGCTGCGCCGCGGCCACGCGTCGCGCCAGCACGCGGCGGCCGATCCGCTTGCGCTCACCCGCGATGTCGGACACGGGTCCGAGCAGGATCAGCCCGGTCACGCGCCGGTCGCGGGTCCGCGCCATGTAGTGAAGGACCTTGTTGGCGCCGGTCGAGTGGCCGGCCAGGATCACGCGCCGGTAGCCGCTCGCGACCGCCAGGGCGATCGCGGCCCGCAGATCGTGGACGCTCTCCCCGAAGCGCTCGAAGGCCGCCCCCGCGAGGCGCGCACCCGCGCGCGTGACCACGCCGTGGCCGCGGGTGTTGAGCTTGACGTAGCCGAGGCCCGCCGCGTTGAGCCGCGCGGAGAGCGCCCGGATGAGCGGCTGCCCGGAGGAGAACGTCGAGCCGAGGCCGTGCACCCAGAGGAGCGCGGTGCCCCGACGCCCGCGCGGGTGGGCCGCGACGCCGTCCAGGACCACGCCGTCGCGCGTCCGGGCGCTCACGAGGGACACCGGGACACCGGCCGCCCTGGGCATCACCGCACCATCGCCAGTTTCCTGGCCGCCGTCAAGGGCCCGCGAGGACCGGTTTGACCTGCCCCCGGCGCTCTGGCAGGATCGGCGCGATGCGCACCGTGCTCGCGAACGCGACGGTCATCGACTGCGTCAGCCCGCGCCCCGTCCCCGGGGCCAGCGTCACCATCGACCGCGGGCGCATCGTGGAGGTCCTGGGGGCCGGCCGCTCCGCCGACACCCGCGACGCCCAGGTCATCGACCTCGAGGGCGCGTATCTCCTCCCCGGCCTGTGGGACGTCCACATCCACCCCGACTACCTCGCCTCCACCGGCGCCTCCGTCGCCGAGCAGACCGCCATCTTCGGCCACCGGCTGATGCAGACGCTGACCGAGAGCGGCGTGGTCGGGGTGCGCTGCGCGGGCGCCGCGCACTTCATGGACGTGGCGTGGAAGCGGGCCTTCGAGACGGGCCAGTACACCGGCCCGCGGGTGTTCGCGGCCGGGTACTTCCTCACCACGACCGGCGGACACTTCCTCACCTCCGGGCACGCGCGCGAGTGCGACGGGCCGTACGGGTTCGTCCGCGCGATCCGGGAGCAGATCAAGAACGGCGTGGACCACATCAAGCTGAACCTCACCGGGGGCATCATGGGCCCCGCGTGGGATCGGCACTCGCAGGCCTTCCTGCTCAACGACGAGCTCGAGGCCGCCTTCGCGATCTGCCACCAGCGCGGGTTCCGCGTCATGGCGCACGCGGCCAGCCCGGAGACGGTCCAGGCCGCGGCGCGCCTCGGCGCCCACAGCGTGGAGCACGGCTACATCATGGACGCGGCGTCCATCGAGAGCCTGCGTGCGCATCGCACCTGGTACGTGCCCACCCTCGCCATCACGCAGCTGACCCCCGACCAGGCGCGCGATCCCTGGGAGAAGCGCTGGGTGGAGGAGCGCGACCTCGCCCCGGATCTCTGCCTCCGGGCGGACGCGGCGGCCGAGCCACACCGCGAGGCCTTCCGACAGGCGCTGGCCTCCGGCGTCCGCATGGCGCTCGGCTCGGACATCCGGCCGCTCAAGGACGCCGCCCTCCTCGAGCTGGGCCTCTGGGTGGCGGCCGGCGCCACCCCGTGGCAGGCGCTGCTGGGCGCGACCCGCCACGCCGCGGAGCTGTGCGGGGTCGGCGACGAGCTCGGGACGATCGAGCCCGGGAAGCTCGCCGACCTCATCGTGGTGGCCGCCGATCCACTCGAGAACATCACGAACCTGCGCCGGCTGCTCCTCGTCCTCAAGGACGGACGAATCGTCTCGGACAAGCGCGGCACCCACCATCATGCCAACCACCACGCCAACCTCCACGGAGGACTCTCGGCATGACCACGATCGATCCGGTATGGTCCGGCGTCGCCACCCTCTCGCAGGCGCTCGGCGCGCGCACGCTGTCTCCCGTGGACGCGGTGGACGCGCTGCTCGACCGCATCCGCCGCCACGACGGGCGCCTGCACGCCTTCATCGCGGTCTACGCCGAGGAGGCCCGCCTGGCCGCCGAGGGCGCCGACCGGGCCATCCGCTCCGGCCACCGCGTCGGCCCGCTCCACGGCGTGCCGATCGCGCTGAAGGATCTCGTGGATCTCGAGGGCCGCGTCACCACCGGCGGCTCGAAGGTCTGGGCCGCGCGGGTTTCCCCGGCCACCGCCACCCTCGCCGAGCGGGCGATCGCGGCCGGGATGATCGTGCTCGGCAAGACCCACACCGTCGAGTTCGCGATGGGGAGCTGGGGCACCAACACCCACATGGGCACGCCCCGGAACCCGTGGGACGCGACGGTGCACCGCACCCCGGGCGGCTCCTCGAGCGGCTCCGGCGTCTCGGTGGCCGCGGGGCTGACCCCGATCGCCATCGGCACGGACACCGGCGGCTCGGTGCGCCTGCCCGCGGCCTGGAATGGGATCGTGGGCTTGAAGGTGACCGCGGGGCGCATCAGCACCTTCGGCGTGCTGCCGCTCTCCTTCACCCTCGACACCCCGGGGCCGCTCACCCGCTCGGTCGAGGACGCCGCCCTGATCTACCGTCTGCTCAACGGACCCGATCCGCGCGATCGGCAGACGCTCGCCTGGGCGCCCGACGACCCGATGCCGACCCTGCGGCGCGGGGCGGCCGGGCTGCGTCTCGCGGTGATGCCGGACGTCGAGCGGGTGGGCGTGGACAAGGAAGTGCTTGCCGCCTACGACGCCTCGGTGGAGACCCTCGCGAAGCTCGGGGCGCGGATCGAGCACGTCAAGCTCCCCCACCGCTTCAGCGATTACGCGGCGGCCACCGGACGGATCATCGGCGCCGAGGGCTACCGCTTCGTCGGGCACCTGGTGGACGACGAGCGCCAGCCCGTGGATCCGCACGTGCGGCCGCGCATCCAGATCGGCCGCGGAGTCTCCGCGCGCGACTACCTGCTCGCCCTGGCCGAGCGCGAGGAGCGCAGCCGCGAGGTGTCCGACGCGCTGGCCCACGTGGACGCGCTGCTGACGCCGACCGCGCTCACTCCGCCGATCCCGATCGATCAGGCGGACCAGGCGGGCACCGCCGCCCACTTCACGCGGCCGGTCAACTACCTGGGGCTCTGCGGCCTCGCGGTGCCCAACGGCTTCACGGTGGGCGGCCTGCCGATCTCGCTCCAGATCGTGGCCCACGCGGGCCACGAGGCGATGGCGCTCCGGATCGGCCAGGCCTACGAGGACGCCACCGACTGGAAGACCCGGCGGCCGCCGGAGCCGGCGTGAGCGACAACCCCCGCGACGGCGTCCGTGAGCCGGGCCCTCAGGGCGTGGGTGGCTCGATTCCCTCTCGCGCCAGCAGCGTGATGACGCCCGCCACCGTGAGCACGGCGCCCAGGGCCGCCGCGATCACCACCACCGGCAGGCTGGCGCTGCGGAGCGCGGCGCCGAGCGGGGCCGCCGCCAGGGTGAGCACGACCGCGACGACGACGCCGGAGCCCACCACCGCCAGCCACTGACGCGCCTGCCCCGCCATCACCGAGGGGCCGAGGAACGCCCCGCGGACGCGGCCCCCCAGGTGGACGAGGGCGAGCAGGAGCACGAGGGTCGCGCCCAGCGCGATCGCGATGAGGGAATCGGCGGCGGGCCCGGCGACCACGAGCGCGAGCGCGTAGGCGATCACCACCAGCGAGCCGGCCGCGGTCACGAGCGGCACGGACCACGCGATCACCCCCGCCGCGCCCACCACGAGCGCGACCGTCGCGAGCCAGGTGACGGGGGGCGTGGACGGCCGGACCGCGAGCGGCAACGCGGCCAGGATCGCGAGGAGCACGAGCGCGGCCAGGCGCATCATCCGGCCAGCACGCGGCGACGCGACCGCCGCCGGAAGGCGGCCAGGACCGCATCCAGGGGCTCGGCGCCGTCCCACTCCACGATGGTCAGCCCGCGACGGCGGTACTGGTCGAGCTCGGCCCGACGCTCGAGCGTCCAGAGCCGCGCGGCCACGTCGACGACCGCGGAGCGGCGCGCCGCCGCGCGGGCCGCCGGGACCGGCGACACCGCGATGACGAGGAGGTCGAAGCCGCGGGCCGCGAGATCCGCGGCCGCCCGCACGAAGCGCCGATCGAGCATGGGACTCAGGGCCACCACCAGAGCCTGAGGCGGCAGGATGCGCGGCGGCACGAGATCGAGGTCGCGATTGACGTAGGTGAAGACGACCGACGCGCTCAGCAGGCTCTCGAGCAGGCGCTCGAGCTGGGCCCGGCCCGCGCCCGGCTTCACCCAGCGCGGCTGGCCGCCGTACTCGATCAGGCCCACGCGGTCCTTGCGCGCGAGATAGGCCGCCGCGAGCGCGGCGGCGCCGCGGACCGCCGCGTCCACCACCGTCTCGCCGTCCGGACCCACCTCGGACAGGGTGTCGAGCAGGAGGACCACGTCGGCGTTCCGCTCCCGGTGATGCTGGGTCACGTGCAGGGTGCCCAGCTTCAGGGTGGCGCGCCAGTTCACGTGCCGGACCTGATCGCCGGGGGCGAAGGGCCGGATGTCGCCGGGCTCGATGCCTTCCCCCTGCGTCGGCGACACGTAGTTGCCCACGAACGTCTGCGTGCGCAGCGGGTACGGCAGGTACCGGATCGGCGCCTGCCGCGGATAGACCGCCACCGCGGCGGGCACGCGATACTGGGCCTCGGCGGCGGCGAGCCCGAGCGGGCCCCATACCCGCAGATGCGGACCCTCGAGGCGCAGGTGCTGCCGGCCGGCGGCGCGCAGGTCGTACGTCCAGCGAATCTCCTGCCCGGCCCGCAGCGTGAAGAAGGCGTGGCAGCTCCCCCGCTCGAGACCCACCCGCGGCGGGAGCGGCTCCAGGAGCTCCACGAGGGACACCGGTCCGTCCGCCCGGAGCGTGAGGGTGACCGTCACGCACTCGTCCTCGAGGAGGCGGCGGCTCGACAGCTCGCGACGGATCCGCCAGGCGGGCGGCGTCCCGGGGCGCCGGCCGGCCACGAGCGCCACGACCGCGGGGACCGCGACCACCGCGAGCTCGACGCGCCCGGTGAGCACGGCGAGGAAGAGCGCCCAGCCGACCACGGTCAGGAACGAGAT
>CAMLFJ010000049.1 GCA_946479205.1 uncultured bacterium
GCCATGATCTGGAAGCCGATGACCCCGAGCGCGGTCATGGTGAAGGCCGACCAGAGCCGAACGCTCCGCAGCGCGCGCCGGAGTGTCCACACTTCGATCGGGGCCCGCGCGCCCCGGGAGGACGTGAAGGCGGCGCCGCCGGCCGGGCGATGCGGGGGCGGCGGCTCGCGATAGAGGAGCGCGAGCGAGACGGTCGCGGCCACGACGAGGCCCCCGAAGACGGCCAGCGCCGTGCGCCAGCCCAGGCTCGCGATGAGCCACGCGTTCAGCGGGTAGAAGACCACCGCGCTGCCCGGTCCGGTGCTCAGCACGCCCATCGCGGTGCCGCGCGACCGCACGAACCACCGCGTCACGATCGTCGTCGACGGGATGAGCATGCCGGCGATGCCCGCGGCGCCAAGCAGGCCGAAGCACAGGTAGTACTGCGGCAGCGACGTCACCTGGCCGGTGAGCGCGAGGGCCGCGCCGAGGATCACGCCCCCGGCCGTCACGACCGTGCGCGCGCCCCAGCGGTCGGAAAGCCAGCCCGCGACCGGCGCGAAGAAGACGAAGCCCAGCCAGCTCAGCGAGTACCCGAGCGCGGTCGGGCCGCGGCCCCACGCGAACTCCTCGAGCATCGCGACGTAGTAGAGCGCGAACGAGGACCGCGCGCCCCACGCGAGCGCGTTGACGGTGGTGGAGACGGCGACCACCGTCCAGCGGCCCACCGCTAGTACTCGAAGATCAGGCAGGTGGTCGTGCCGTGCGCGAGGATGCGCCCCTCGGCGTCGGTCAGCCGGCCTTCCGCGGTCCCGATGCGCCGGCCCCGCGAGATGACCTTGCCCTCGGCGCGCACCGGGCCGGTCTCCGGCGTGATCACTCGCAGGAGCGAGATCTTGAACTCGACGGTCGTCTGCCCGAATCCTCGATCCAGCGTCGAGTGCACGGCCAGCCCCATGCAGGAGTCGAGCAGCGTCGCGGCCAGGCCGCCGTGGACGGTGCCGGCCGGATTGCGGTGCGCGGCGGTCGGCTCGGCCGCGATGGCCACGTGCCCGTTGGAGGCTTCGACGATGTCATAGCCGAGCGTCTCCGCCATGCTGTTCAGCGGCAGCGTGCCGGTGACGAGCCCCTGCACGAACTCCAGGCCGCTCATCGTCCGCTGCTGATCGACGCTCACGACGCCGTAGTGCTTGCCACCGGGGCTCGGTGTCATCCGGCCCTCCTCAGAGACGCCCAGAGGTGCTGAGCGGCGTAGGCGCGCCACGGTCGCCACCGCTCGGCCCGGGCCGCGAGCTCCCGCGACGATCGCCGCCGGCCTTCCAGATGAGCCAGCGCCCGCACGAGCCCGACGTCGCCGGCGGGAAAGGCGTCCGGCTCCCGCAACTGGCGCAAGGCGATGTGGTGCGCGGTCCACTCGTCCACCCCCGGGATGGATCGCAGCCGCTCGATCGCCTCGTCGAGTCCGCGGCTGGCGCAGAGGACGTCCGGATCGGCGACGACCGCGGCCGCCACGGCGGACAGCGTGGCCGCCCGGCTCCGCGGCAGGCCGAGGGTGGTCAGGTCCGCGCGCGCCAGGACCTCCGCCCGCGGGAAGACGTGGGTCAGCTCGCGATCCGGCTCGGCCAGAGGCTCACCGTGCGTGGCGACCAGGCGCCCGACCAGACGGACCGCGGCGGCGACGGAGATCTGCTGTCCCAGCACCGCGCGGATAGCCAGCTCGAAGCCGTCCCAGGCGCCGGGCACCCGCAGACCCGGACGCGCCGCCACCAGGCACACCAGCGCGGGATCCTTCGCGAGATGCGCGGAGATGGGGAGCGGATCGGCGACGAGGTCGAAGACGCGGCGCAGCCGCGCGATGATGCCGGGCAGCGCGGAGAGCCTGGGGAAGCGGATCGTCGCGCGCAGCGCGTTGCCGTCGCCGGGCCGGACCGACACCATCCCCTGCCGGCCGTCCAGCTGGATGGTGCGCGCGTAGCAGCCCGCGGCCACGCGCTCGATGCCGGGGATGGCGCGGAGCCGCAGGAACTCCAGCATGCCCGGCCAGTCGTAGGGGGGCTGATAGCGCAGGAGCAGGTTGATCTCGCCTCTTGGTCCAACCGGGATCTCCGCTCCCCTCCGGCGGCGCAGCGCGCACGGCGCGCGCCCGTACATCGCCGCGAACGTCTCGTTGAACCGGCGGATGCTGCCGAAGCCCGCCGCGAACGCGACCTCGGCCATGGGCAGCGACGTCTCGTGGATGAGCTGCTTCGCGAGCAGCACCCGGCGGGTCTGGGCGACGGCGATCGGGGAGGCGCCGAGATGCTGGCGGCACAGGCGCCGGAGCTGCCGCTCGCCCAGCCCCAGGCGGCCGGCCAGAGTGTCGACGCTCCCCTCGTCGAGCGCGCCCAGCTCGATCAGGGCCAGCGCGCGGGAGACCGTGTTGGACGTTCCCCGCCAGGCGCCCTTGTCCGGGGCCGTCTCCGGCCGGCAGCGCAGGCACGGGCGGAACCCGGCCTCCTGGGCCGCGGCCGCCGTGGGATAGAACGTCACGTTCTCCGGCCGCGGCGTGCGCGCCGGGCAGACCGGGCGGCAATAGGTGCCGGTCGTCTTCACGGCGATGAAGAAGCGGCCGTCGAAGCGAACATCGCGCAGCTCGAGCGCGCGGTAACACGCGCCGTGATCGAGGTCCATGCCGCGATAGTCGCCCGGGGGACGGTCGGCGTCTGGCGGTTTTCGGACGTCGTCATTCCCGGGTCCCGCGGGATGATCGCGCCCCGGCGCGGGAGCGCGGGCGCTACCTGGCGTCGCGCTTCGGCTTGAGCTCGAAGCGGAAGTCGCAGTGGGTCGCGCCCTCCATCACGGTCTGCGTCCGCGTCAGCTTCACCGCGGGGTTGAAGCCCTCCACCAGCGAGAAGTCGCGGTTGCACGACAGCAGCGCGCCGACCTCGGGGATGCCGAGGGCGCGGTACATCTCGGCGTAGCGGCAGCGCGTGACGTTGAACGAGAACTTCTCCTCGGTCTGCTCGAGCACGTCCATGCGGTAGGCGTCGCCCTTCTTCCAGTCCTCGAGCGCGGTGGCGAAGTGCCCGAGGCTGTCGCCGCCCATGCGCCCCGCCAGCTCCTTGCCCTGCGCGCGCGCCACGTCGATGATGACCTTGCGCGCGGTCTCGAAGACCTGCTCGTGGCCGAACTTGGCGCCGAGCGCCTCCAGCACCGGCATCAGCACGCGCGCCTCGATCTCGCGGCGCTTGAGGACACCGATCTCGTTCAGGTTGTCGGGCGGCATCGGAATGCTCATGGTCCCTCCTTGGCGGGTCGCGGCGAAGCGTAACAGGCACGGCCCACCGCGACCAGCGTGCCCATCGAGTCGCGGATCTCCACGTCGGCCACCGAGATGGTCTTGCCCACCCGCACCGTCTTCCCGACCGCGGTCAGGTCGCCCCGGCGCGCCGGCCGCAGGTAATCCACGCGCATGTCGATGGTCGGCACGCCGGGCGCGGTCTCGGACATCACCGCGTAGTCGCCCGCGATGTCGGCCAGGGCGCTGACCACGCCGCCGTGCAGCCAGTCGGAGCCGTCCACGCGGATGAACTCCTCCCGGTACGGCAGCCGGATCTCCACCCGGCCCTTCTCGGCGGCGATGATCTCGAGCCCGAGGAAGCGCATGAACGGCGAGTGGCTGAAACCCATCTTCGAGAGGTCGGGCCCGCTCACAGGGCAGTCTCCTTCGCGCGCGCCTTGAGTCCGGTGCGATCGATCTTGCCGGTGCCGCCGAGCGGCAGCGCGTCCAGGAACACGACCTTGCGGGGGTGCGCGTACGGGGCGCCCCGCTCCAGGAAGAAGCGGCGCACGTCATCTTCCGTGGTCCGGCCCGCTTCGCGGGCCACGACGAACGCGATCGGCACCTCGCCCTTGACGCCGTGGGGAGCGGGCACCACGCAGGCGTCGCGCAGGTTGGGATGCTGGAGCAGGATGTCCTCCACTTCCTTGGGGTACACGTTCTCGCCGGCCACGTTGATCATGTCGTCGCGGCGGCCGACGAAGTAATAGTAGCCGTCGGCATCGCGGCGCATGAGATCGCCGGTGTAGAGCCAGCCGTCGCGGAACTTCTTCGCGGTCGCCTCGGGCAGCTTCCAGTAGCCCTTGGCCAGCCCGGGATTGCGGGTGGCCAGCTCGCCCACCTCGTCCGCGCCGACCTCGCGGTCGCCCTCGTCCACCAGCTTCACGTCGCAGCCGGGGAAGGCGAGCCCGCACGAGTTGCGCTTCTTGAGCCCCCAGCGCGAGTTGACGATCGGCACCGGGCCGCCCTCGGTGAGCCCGTAGCTCTCGCCGATCGGCGCGCCGAAGACGCGGCGGAACTCCTCCAGCAGCTCCTCGGGCACCTCGGCGGAGCCGCACACCGCGTAGCGCACGCTGGTGACGTCGTGGCGGGCGAGCGCGTCCTTCTCGGCGAGGATCATCTTGTACATCGCGGGCACGCCGGTGAGATACGTCACCTGGTAGCGGTCGATCGCCCGGATGACCTCGAGCGCGTCGAAGCCGGGCAGGATCACCAGCGAGCCGCCCGCGAGCAGGAACGGCTTCACCGCGCCCACCATCGCGTTCTTGTGGTAGAGCGGCACCGCGATCAGGGCGCGCTCGGTGTCGTCGGCGAGCAGCGCCTTGCGCATGATGTCGGAGTTCCAGAGCTGCCCGCCGTGGGTCAGCAGCACGCCCTTCGGCTTGCCGGTGGAGCCCGACGTGTAGGGCTGCATGCAGGTCTCGTCGAACGCGGTGGCACGGCGAGCCAGCGTGGGCGCGGCGGCGGCCAGCACGGTCTCGTAGGCCAGCGTGCCGTCCGCGGTGGGGCCGTCGGCGATCACGTGCTTGATGGCCGGGATCTGCGCCGCGAGCATCCGCCCGCGCTCGGCCAGGGCGGCGTTCGCGACCAGCACCACCGCCTCCGAGTCCTCGGCCACGTAGCGGAGCGCCTCGTCCCCCATGCGGATGTTCAGCGGCACCGCGACCGCCCCGAGGCGCATCGTGCCGAAGAGCGTCTCCAGGAAGCGGAAGTCGTTGTTGAAGAGCAGCGCGACCCGGTCGCCCGCGGTCACCCCCAGCGCGGCCAGGGCATTGGCCATGCGGTTCGAGCGCGCATCCAGCTCGGCGTAGGTGAGCACGGTCCCGCCCTGGAACACCGCCGCCTTGGACGGAGTGAGGGCGAGCGCGGTGTCGAAGATGTAGCCGAGATTGTCGGGGAGCATTCGGCAGATACTGCCCCGCCAACCCGCGCCCGTCAAGGCGCGCCGGGGATCGCTTACTCGATCACGCGCTCCGCCTGCACGAGGAGCGACTGCGGGAGGGTCAGGCCGAGCGCCTTGGCGGTCTTGAGATTGATCATCAGCTGGAGCGTGGCCGGCTGCTCGATCGGCAGGTCCGCGGGGCGGGCGCCCTTGAGGATCCGGTCCACGTATCCCGCGGCGCGGCGGAAGTTGTCACGCACCGATGGCCCGTAGGCCATGAGTCCGCCGGACTCGGCGAACTCCAGCTCCGCGTACATCGCGGGCAGCCGGTGCCGGGCCGCGAGGGCGACGATGCGCTCGCGCTGGCTCCAGAGGAAGGCGTCGGCGAGGGCCAGCATCGCGTCCACTCGCCGGCGGCCTCCGCCGCCAAGTGCCCGCTCGATCTCCTGCACGTCGGCCGCCTGGATGCTCTCGATCTGGATCCCGAGCGCCTTGGCCGGCGCCTCCAGGCTCGCCATGTTGTGGCGATTCGCCTCGTTTCGCGGATTCCAGACCACGGCCGCCCGCGTCAGCGAGGGCATCGCCTCACGCAACAGGGCCAGGCGCTTGCCGTCCAGCTCGGTGCCGGTGGAGATCACGAAGCCGGTGACGTTGCCGCCGGGGCGTGCCAGGCTCGCGACCACGCCCTGCCGCACCAGGTCGATGGCGGCGGCGCCGATGACGATCGGAATCGTCGCGGTGGCCCGCTTGGCCGCCACCGCGGCCGGCCCGCCGTCGGTCACGATGATGTCCACGGGCCGGCCGACGAGCTCGGCGGCCAGCGCGGGCAGCCGGTCCATCTTCCCTTCCGCGGCCCGAAACTCGAGGTTGATGTCGGCGTGACCGAGCGCCTGCATCTCCTTGCGGAACGCATCCACGTTCCGGAGATGCACCACGCTGCTCGTCAGCCAGCCGATGCGCGGCGGCCTCGCCGCCGGCTGCGCCGGCGCGTGGGCGGGCCGGACGAGCAGGCCCCCGCCGAGCGTGACCAGAAACGCGCGGCGAGAGAGGCAGCCGAGGTTGTCGGGAAGCACGAGGGTTGCCGGATTCTGACCCGGCGGGACTGGGCCCGTCAAGGCAACCGCCCCACCCGGGCCCCGCTCGGCTCGGACTAAGCTCCGACCAGCGTGGGGTCCGCCGCGGCGGCCCCGGCAGGCGCGCGCTGGAGCAGCTCCCGGAGCCGGACCACCTCGCCGATGACGATCGTGCACGGTGCGGGCAGGTGCGCGGCCCGGCGCGCGATATCCCCGAGGGTGCCGGTCACGACCTCCTCGCCGACCGTCGTGCCGCGATGAATCACCGCGGCGGGCGTGGCGGGCGCGCGGCCGGCGGCGACGAGGCGTCGCGCGATCTCGGGCAGCGCCGCCGCTCCCATGAGGACAACGAGGGTGTCGACCGCGCCCGCCAGGTGCTCCCAGTCCACGCGCCCGCCCGGCTTGCCCGGATCCTCGTGCCCCGTGACCACCGCGAACGAGGAAGCGACGCCTCGATGCGTCACCGGGATGCCGGCGGCGGCCGGCACCGCCACCGCGGACGTCACGCCCGGGACCACGTCGCAGGGAATCCCCGCCGCCGCGCAGGCCAAGGCCTCCTCGCCGCCGCGCCCGAACACGAAGGAGTCGCCCCCCTTGAGACGGACCACCAGTCGCCCGGCCTCGGCATGGCTCACGAGGAGCACGTCGATGACGGCCTGCGGCATGCAGTGGTTGCCCGCCGACTTCCCGGCGAAGATGCGCAGGGCTCGCGGCGGCACCTCATCGAGGAGCCGCGGACTCACCAGATGGTCGTAGACGACCACCTCGGCGCGGCGGAGCCACCGGAGCCCTCGCAGCGTGATCAGCTCGGGATCGCCGGGGCCCGCTCCCACCAGCACCACGCGCCCGCTAGGCACGCAGCTGCTCCAGCAGGCGCTCGCGCGCGGTATCGAGCCGGTCGGCCCTGACGAGCGCGCGCACCTCGCCGCCCAGCGCCGCCTGCCACCGCTCCCAGGGGACCCGGACCTCCTGCCCGCGCAGGATCCGCCGCACGTCCGTGACGACACGGGCCAGCGCGGCGTAGTCGTCCCGATCGAGGTAGGCGCCGAGCTCGTCGCGCACCGCGCGGGCCAGCGCCGGGCTGGCGCCGCCGGTGGACACGGCAACCGTGATCTCGCCCCGGCTCAGCACCGCCGGGAGGATAAAGTCGCAGTGCGCCGGATCGTCGACGGCGTTGACGAGGACGCCGACCGCGCGCGCGTCCCGCGCCACCCCCGCGTTGATCCCCCCGTCATCGGTGGCCACGAAGACGACGGCCTGGCCGGCGAGATCGGCCGCCGCGTACTCGCGCGTGCGCAGCCGGATCCGATCCGCGCGCGCCCACTCGCGCAGCCGATCGGTTGCCGACGGGCTCACGACAGTGAGGCGCGCCCCCGCGTCGAGCAGCCCGGCCACCTTGCGCTCGGCCACCGGACCGCCCCCGACCACCAGGCACGGGCGGTCGGTCATGTCCAGGCAGACCGCGTAGTACGCCATCAGCGCCCGGCGACCATTTCTCCCGGGATCCCCGCGGCGACGGGGGTCGCCGCGGCCACGCGCTTGCGATGCGTCACGTGCAGGGCCAGGCCGGTGAAGAGCATGCCGCCCACGATGTTGCCCAGCGTCACCGGGATCTGGTTCCAGATCCACCACTCGCGGACGGACACCTCCGCGCCCATCATCATGCCGGCCGGGATCGCGAACATGTTGACGACGGAGTGCTCGAAGCCCTGGGCGAAGAACGTGAGGATGGGCAGCCACATCGCCGCGATCTTGCCCGCGGTCGACTGCGAGGTGAGCGCCATGACGACACCCAGGGTGACCATCCAGTTGCAGAGGATGGCCTTGGCCACCGCGACCGTCATGCCGTGCCCGCCCAGCTTCGCGTAGCCCAGCGTCTTCGCCTGCGCCACCGCGACGAGCTGGCGCGCCATCTCGGAGTCGGGCGCGACGGTGAGCGTGAACAGCCAGGCGTAGAAGAGGCTGCCGACGAGATTACCGACGAAGACCAGGCCCCAGTTGCCGAGCAGGTCGCCCACGCCGATGCGCCGCTCCCGCACCGCGAGGGGCAGCAGGGCGAAGTTGCCGGTCACCAGCTCGAGCCCCAGCAGCACGATCATCACGAAGCCCACCGGGAAGACGAGCCCGCCCACGAGGCCCACCTTGGTCTGCAGCGTGGCGGTGAAGGCGAGCGTGGTGGCGAAGCCCAGCAGCGTGCCGGAAAGAAAGCCGCGGACGAGGAGATCACGCGGGGCGAGCCGCGCCTTCGAGACTCCGGCCTGGACCATCTGATCGAGTACCGCGTCGGGTTTGACGTAGGACATGGAGAGGGCTCCTTTCTTGCTCCGGTCGGGATCATTCCCGGACGGTGAAACCCGGTCCGTCCGCCACGAGCCGGTACGTCTTGAGCCGGAGCTGCGCGTCCGTGGAACAGGCGCCAGTCCGCAGATCGAACCGGTAGCCGTGCCCCGGGCAGACGACGGCCCCGCCCTCCACCGTGCCGGCGGCCAGCGCGGTGCCGGCGTGCGGGCACGAGCCCTGTGTGGCGTAGAGCTGCCCGTCGCACTTGAACACCGCGATCTCGGTCCCGCTCACGGTGATCACCTTGCCGCGGCCCTCGCCGATCTCGTCGGGGCGGATCGTGGAGGGCGTGGGAGGATCGGGGCGCTCGGGCCCCGCAGGCGCGGGGCGGAGCGCCCGGAGCTGGCGGCGCACCCGCTCGAACTCGCCGAAGCGCACCAGCCCGTCCAGCACGCGCGGCAGGTCGTCGCAGGGCACGCTCTCGAGCATCTTGACGCCCTGGCCCGCCTGCGGTCCGGACGCCCCGCCCATGTAGATGTCCACCGCGTCGACGACCTTGCCGTCGACCTTGGTTTTGGTGCCGAGCAGCCCGATGTCCGCCACCGTGTGGTTGCCGCACCCCGCCGGGCAGCCCGACCAGTGGATCCGCACCGACTTGGTGGCCGGCACGGTGGCCGCGAGCTGGTGCGCGATCTTCAGCGCGCGGGCCTTGGTCTCGATGACGGCCAGGTTGCAGAACTCGACCCCGGTGCAGCTCACCAGGCCGCGCAGGACGCCGGGCGGATCGTAGCGGAGCGCCTTGAGCAGCGGCTCAGCGGTCAGCCGCCCGAGCGCCGCGTCGGGAATGTTGGGAAGAATGACGTTCTGGTCCACCGTCAGGCGCGCCTCCCCGGTTCCGTACCGCTCGGACAGGCGGGCCAGCTCGAGCAGCTGATCGCCGGTGATCCGTCCCACCGGCACGAGCAGACCAACGTAGTTCAGTCCGGGCTGCTTCTGACGGAAAGCCCCGACGTGGTCCGTAGATTCGGCGAGGCGCTGATCCAGGCCGGCCGACTCCAGCCGTCGGCCCACGCGCGCCTCCACCGCGTCGCGGAACTTCGCCTCCCCCCAGGCATCCAGGAGGAAGGACAGGCGCACCTTGTTGCGCGCGTCGCGCGCGCCGTGGTCGCGGAACACGAGCACGATGGCGCTGCAGATCTCCGCCGCCTCGTCCGGTCGCACGAAGACGTCGAGCGGCGAGGCGACCCGGTAGCCGCCGGAGCCGTTCTTGCCGCCCACAAGCACGTTGAATCCCTTGACCGCGTCGCGCCCGAAGGTCTTCAGCGCGGGCACCAGGGCGATGTCCTGGGTCTCGGAGTGGGTGCAGTTGTCGCGACAGCCGGTGATACCGACGTTGAACTTGCGCGGGAGGTTCGTGTAGGCCTTGCTCCCCACGAACATCGCGGTGAAGGCGCGGGCGACCGGGGAAGCGTCCAGGAGCTCGTTCGGGGTAAGGCCGAAGGCGGGGCAGCCGATGATGTTGCGGATATTGTCCATCCCGGTCTGCAGCGTGACCAGCCCGACGTCGAGCAGCCGGTCGAGGATCTCCGGCACGTCCTGGATCCGGACCCACCGCAGCTGCACCTGCTGGCGCGTCGTGATGTCCACGAGCCCGCGCCCCACGCGGTTGGCGATACCGCCGATGGCGCGGAGATGGCCGGCGGTGGTGACCCCGTTCGGGATGCGGAGACGCATCATGAAATAGCCGGGGTTCTGCTTGCGGAAGAACACCCCCCACCACTTCAGGCGGTCCAGATCGCCTTCCTCGATCGACTCGAGGCCGAGCTTCGCGTAGCGCGGGATGTCCGCGCCCACGTCGAGCCCATCCTTGCGCGCCTTCAGCTCCTCGATCTTGTTCATGCGCTCCCGGGGCGAGAAACACAAACGGCGCCGTCCGTGGTGGCACAGGCGCCGTCGCCCAGAGTCCGGTCTCGTGGACCGGCCTCGTCCTTCCTCGACGATCAGATCAGGTGATCGCTCGAGGCAGCAAGCGCCGTACCAGAGGCGCCGGGCGGACAAGTATCCGGAACTTTACGCATCTCGCTCGGGACGGGAAGGTTGGCGCGGACGCAGACTGTTCAGTCCGGAGGCATTCCGGGTGGAGTTGCTGAATCGGCAGGCGCGCGGGTGTCGAAGCCCGGCGCACCGCACGCGACCCGGCCGGTAGCGCGGGTCCACCCGCCAGCGAGACCCTGCGCGCAGGAGCCGGGCGAGCGCGATCCCGTGCGGCCGGTCACAGGGCTCCGACCGACCGCCGGCCCCACGGTGCCCGCGCGCCGGATCTTCCGTAGCGTAGGCGAGGGCCCAGCTCTCCTCGACGCGGGTGTAGGCGGCCGGTTCGTCCCCGCCGTTTGACGGCTCGCCGAGCACCGGCCCCGGATCCACCGCCCGCTCCGCGAACGCGAGCGTCAGGTAGCAGGCTGTCCCGCGGCCGGCGCCGCGCAGGGGCCAGCGGGTTGGTTCCTCGATCTCGATCTCGTTGCCCAGGCAGTCGAGCGCGAACCCCGGCGCCACCACGATCTCCTTCGGCCCGATCGAGAGCCGGAGCCCGGCGACGATCCCCCAGCCGTGGAGCCAGCGGTTGCGACGGCGTAGTCGCTCGATGACATAGCGCTGCTCGGTCTCGAGCTCGGCGACGCCCAGGACCTGGCCCGCGAAGTACCGGACCCGCGTGATCATCGTCTTCCGACCATAGCGACGCGGCCGGGTGGCGTCAAGCGGAGCCGCGGTCTACACTACCGCCACCCCAACGACACGGAGGAGACCATGGCCCTGAAGCCGATCGCCTACGTCCAGGCCTCGTGGCACACCGACATCACCGACCACTGCCGCACCGCCTTCATGGCCG
>CAMLFJ010000050.1 GCA_946479205.1 uncultured bacterium
GACCACGCTCGGCTTCGTGGGCCTCGGCGCGATGGGTGGCCGCATGGCCCGGCGCCTGCTCGACGCCGGCCACGCGCTCTGCGGCCACAACCGAACCGCCGCGAAGGCGGCCGATCTCGTGCGCGCGGGCATGACCCTCGCCGCGTCACCCCGTGAAGTCGCCGAGCGGGCGGACGTGGTCTTCACGATGGTCACCGACGACACCGCGCTGGAGGCGGTGACGCGCGCGCCCGAGGGTCTGCTGGCCGGCTGGCGGCCGGGCGCGATCCTGGTCGAGATGAGCACGGTGGGCCCGGCGGTGATCGAGCGGCTGGCCGCCGCGGTCGCGGCGCGCGGCGGCGCCCTGCTCGACGCGCCGGTCTCCGGCAGCCCCGCCACGCTGGACGCGGGCCAGCTCTCGTTCATGGTCGGCGGAGATCCGGCGGTCCTGGAGCGCGCCCGCCCCTACATCGAGGCCATCGGCCCGACCATCACGCACGTCGGCCGGGTGGGGCTCGCGAAGAGCATGAAGATCGCGGTGAACCAGGGCCTCGCGGTCCAGATGCTCTCGTTCGCGGAGTCGGTCCTGCTCGCGGAGAAGGCCGGCATCGATCGCGCCCGCGCCGTGGAAGTGCTGCTGAAGAGCGTGATCGCGTCCCCGATGGTCAAGTACCGCGGCCCCTTCGTCCTCGGCATGCCACCGGAAGCTTGGTTCGACGTGGACATGATCCAGAAGGACCTGCGCCTCGCCCTGGACATGGCCCGCGCCTCCGGCGTCACGCTGCCGAGCGTCGCCCTCACCCACGAGCTCATGACCGCCGCCAAGGGCCTCGGCCTCGCCAAGTACGACTTCGCCATCATCTTCGACGTCCTCGCCAGCCTGAGCGCCCTCCCCCCCAGCAAGAAGCTGTGACACTCCGCTCGACGCTCAAGGAAACACCAGGACGTCGTAGGTTCGGGCGGGCAGGGCTAGGGCTCTTCGGACACGTCGTAGCGGAGGCGGCGCGACTGCATCCAGCGGACGGCGAGCAGATCCTCGAACGCCACGACCGCCCGGTTACGAATGCCGTAGTGCGACACGCCGAACCGCCGCGCGCGATGGCTCACCGGCAGCTCGAGCACGCGGCACCCCGCCATGCGCAGCAGCGTGGGCACGAAGCGGTGGAAGCCGCGGAAGCGCGGCAGGCATCCGAGGCAGCCGCGTCGCATCACGCGCAGGGTGCACGCGCTGTCGTGCACCTCCTCCCGGGTGATCGCGTTCCGCACCGCGTTGGCGACGCGCGACGAGACGCGCTTGAGCCACGGATCGTCCCGCCGCTGGCGCCAGCCGGTCACCGCGTCGTACCCGTCGAGGTGGGCGAGCATGCGCGGGATGTCGCGCGGATCGTTCTGCAGGTCGCTGTCCATGGTGACCACGATCCGCCCGCGCGCCCGCGCGAAGCCGGCGTCCAGCGCTGCCGAGAGCCCGCCGTTGCCGGCCAGGCGCAGCAGCCGCACGCGCGCGTCACGCTCGTGGAGGGCCCGCGCGATCGCGGGAGTCGCGTCGGTGCTGCCGTCGTCCACGATGATGACCTCGGCCGACCGGCCGATCGCGTCGAGCACCGGACCCAGCTCGGCCCAGAGCTGCGACAGGCTCTCCGCCTCGTTGAAGGCGGGCAGCAGCACCGACAGCTCGGGCGCGACGACACTCACCGGCGCGGCCCGAGCAGGACCATCCGGTCGCGGCCCACGCGGTCGGCCAGCAGTACCTGCCAGCGCGTATCGTAGGTCTCGCGCATCGTCGCCCACCGATCCTCGCGCATCAGCACCACGTCGCCGGGGGCCGGCGCGGCCAGTCGCGCGACCAGATCGGGCAGGCCGGGCATCTCGTGGACCGGCCGCCGCAGGTAGAGGTCATACACGAGGCCCGCGTCAAGATATGTGATGATGCGCGGCTCGGGCGGCAGCCGCTCGACCGCCGCCGCGGTGAAGCCGCGGATGTTGCTGCGCTCAGCATAGCGTCCCGGATACGTCCATCCCTCGACGATCAGGATACCGCCAAGGGCCAGGGCCAGCACTACGGTGGCGGCCACACCCGATCGGCGGACGGCCAGGACCCCCAGGGCGGCCGCGGAGCCGGCGGCGACCAGCGCGGCCACCAGCGCGCGCGGCCAGCCGGGCGGTGGCGTGAAGTCTCCGCCGTCGGGCCCCATCCGGAGCAGGACCACCGCGGCGCCCACCGCCACGAGCGCGGCTCCGGCGAACGACACCAGCAGCACCCGGCGGCCGCGCCCCGATGGCTCGACCGGAGCGCGCGCCAGCAGCTCGGCGATTAGCAGCGACAGCGGCGGCAACACGGGCAGGAAGTAGCGGGCCCGCTGCTCGGCGGAGAAGCTGACGGCCACCGCGATGACCACGGTCCACACCACGAGCGGCCGCCGGAGGGGATCGCGATCGCGCCACCACCACCAGACGGCGGCGGGCAGGAAGAGCGTCCAGGGCAGGAATCGCACCAGGTTCTCCTGCAGCGACTCGAGCCGCGCCCCGGCCTTCTGGCGGAAGTACCAGTCCCCGTAGTGGCCGACCACGACGCCGCCCACGTAGCTCCGCTCGGTCTGCAGCAGATAGGGCAGGAGCCACGGCAGGCTCGCCAGCGCGAGGATGGCGAGCCCCATCGGCAGGCGCAGCCACCGGAGACCGCGCCGCCAGCCGTCCTCCACCAGCACGATCGCGAGCGCGGCCACCAGCCCCATCAGGGCCGCCGGCCCCTTGGTGGCGAGCGCCCCGGCCACGCACAGGTAGAACCCGGCGAGCCGCGGCAGCGGCGCGGGCGCCCCCCGCGCGGTCAGCAGGAAGTAGAGCGCCCACGCGAGCCACGCGGTCATCATCATGTCGGAGAAGACCTGGTGCGACATGAAGTAGAAGAAGGGGGCGGTGGCGAGCACGAGCGCGCCGGCGAGCCCGACCGTGCCGCCCCACAGGCGCCCGCCGAGCGCGATGACCGCGAGCAGCGTGACGAGGGCGGCGAGCACGGAGGCGAGGGGCGCGGTGACGTCGTCGACGACGCCGAAGGGCTTGGCGAGGAGCGCGACCGTCCAGAAGTAGAGCGGCGGCTTGTTCAGGTAGATCACGCCGCGCACCCGGGGGAGCAGCCAGTGATGCGACTCGACCGCCTCCCGGGCGAGCAGGGCGAAGCGGGCCTCGTCCTGGTTGGCGAGCGGGCGGCGGCCCACCGGCAGCGCGCACACCACGAGAGCCGAGGCGAGCAGCAGCGCGGCGAGTGCCGCCGCGCGGGCGCGGCTCAGATCACCCCCGCGCGGCGCGCCCGCTCCGCGATCTTCCGGGCGCGGGTGAGATGCGGCATATCCATCATCTGCCCCTTCCAGGCGAAGGCCCCCGCGCCCCGCCGCGCCTGCTCCTCGAACGCGGCGATGAGGGCCACCGCCTCGTCCGCGTCCGCTCGGGACGGCGTGAACTCGGCGTTGATGACCTCGATCTGGCCCGGGTGGATGGAGATCTTGCCGCTGAAGCCCATCGCGACCCCTTCCCGGCATTCGCGGCGCAGCCCGTCCAGGTCCGGGATGTCGGTGAAGACGGTGTCGAGGGCCTCCACCCCCGCGGCGGAGGCGGCCACCGCGCACATCACGCGCGCGTAGCGCGGGATGTCGAGATAGCGGCCCTGCTCGTCGCGGGTGCGGGGCAGCCCCATCGCCGCCGACAGATCTTCGATGCCCCAGGACACCGCGACGGTGCGGGGGCTCGCGCCCGCGATCTCCTTGATGTTGAGCAGGCCCTCCGGCGTCTCGGTGGCGATCAGGATCAGCCGCGTCGAGCCGAACGGCACGCCGTGACGCTGCTCGAGCGCGTCGAGCATGGTGGCGACGCGGCGCACATCCTCGGCCCGGCGCGGCTTCGGGACCACGTAGCCGTCGGGGCGCCCCGCGATGGTCTCGGCCAGGTCCGCCTCCGCGTGGTCGGTGAAGACGGGATTCATCCGGATCCAGCGCTCGCGGCCGCCGAAGTCGAGCGTCTCGAGCCAGCGCCGCACGATGGGCCGGGTGGCCGCCTTGCGGTCGGGCGTCACCGCGTCCTCCAGATCGAGGATCAGGCCGTCGGCGGGGAGGGTGAGGGCCTTGGCGATCATCTTCTCGTTGCCGCCGGGCACGAAGTGGAGCGACCGTCGCATGCGGGCGATCCGCGCGGTCAGGCGCCCCGGCGCCGCATCATGGCGGCGCGCCGGCAGGTCATCACCACGTCGCCGTGCTGGTTGCGCGCCCGGTGCTCGAAGATCACGATGCCCCACTGCGGCCGCGACTTCGACTCCCGCTTCTCGACGACCTCGGTCTCCGAGTAGATGGTGTCGCCGTGGAAGACCGGCTTGGGGAACTCGACCTTCTCGAAGCCCAGATTGCCCACGGTGGTGCCGAGCGTGGTCTCCCCGACGCTCAGGCCCACCGCGATGCCCAGGGTGAGCAGGCTGTTGACGAGCGGCTTGCCGAACTCCGCCTTCTGGGCCGCGTGGAAGTCCACGTGCAGGGGCTGCGGGTTCATGGTGAGGCAGCTGAAGAACACGTTGTCCGACTCGGTGATGGTGCGCCCCGGCTGGTGCTTGTAGACCTGGCCCAGCTCGAGCTCCTCGAACAGCTTGCCCGGCATGTCTGGCCTCCTGGAGCTGGGCGGGACGGCTCAGCGGGTGGGAACGCGGGCGGCGTCCAGCTCCGCGATCACGCGGGCGCTCGAGTCCACCCGCCCGAGCAGCCGCTGGAAGTTCTGGCACGCGGCCTCGTGGAGCTGCCGGCTCGCCGCGCCGCAGCCGTCTTCCACGAGCAGGCAGCGGAACCCGCGGTCGGCCGCGTCCCGCGCGGTGCCCTCGACGCACGAGTTGGTGGACACCCCGGTGAAGACGAGCTGCTCCACGCCCCAGGCGCGGACGAGCCGCTCGAAGCCCGAGGAGTGGAACGCACTCATCGTCGTCTTGTTGAGCACGGGCTCGTGCGGCCGGGGCGCCAGCGCGTCGAGGATCTCGTGCTCCCGCCGACCCCGCGTGTTCCCCACCGCCTCCGCCATCGGCCGCATGTGGGGCGGCAGGTCGCTGTAGTCCGGCAGCTCCGAGCCCACCGTGAGGAAGACCACCCGGAGGCCCCGCTCGCGGAAGGCGGCGAGCAGCCGCCCGATGGTCGGAACCAGCACGGTCTCGATGCGGTCGAAGCGCTCCGTGCCCTGGGCCTCGCGCCCCTGGTCCTTCAGGAGCCGGCCCAGGCCCTCGTGGCGCGAGCCGCTCGCGTACTGCATGTCCACCACCACCAGCGCGACCCGGGCGGGATCGAGGCGGAAGCCCGGATTGAACTGGTGCGCGTAATCGGCGGGGCCGGACATGACCGGGAGGGAGTCAGCAGGCCGGGCGGCGGAGCACCGCCGGGTCGATCTTCCGCGACACCCGTTGACCATCGTTCGGACTGCCGAGCAGCCGGCCGCGCTCCGCGATGACCTTGCCCCGGAGCAAGGTCATGACCGGCCAGCCCGAGACCGCCCAGCCTTCCCAGGGGCTGTAGTCCGTCACGTGGAAGTCGTCGCGGGTTAGCGTCTTGCGGATCGCCGGGTCGATGAGCACCAGGTCCGCGTCGCTGCCCGGGGCGATGACGCCCTTCTTCGGATAGAGTCCGAGGATCCGCGCCGCGTTGGTGGCGGTGACGTCGGCGAAGCGGGTGAGCGACATGCCGCGCTTGACCACGCCCTCGGTGTAGCCGATGCCGATGCGCGCTTCCGCGCCCACGTTGCCGCCGGTCACGTCCTCGATGGTCCGGCCCTTGAGCTTGAGCTCGAGGCTCGTCGGGTACTCGTCGGTGGCGAGGGTGGAGAGCCCGTCGTGCACGAGACCCTCCCAGAGCGCCTTCTGGTCCTCCGGGAACTTGAGCGACGGGTAGGTGTGCGAGCAGAACCCGCGCGGGGTCTTGTAGTACTCGGCGTTGAAGCACGCGTACTGGTGGAGCGTCTCCCCGTAGACCGGCAGCCCCTGGGCCCGTGCCTCCGCGATCGACTCCACGCCCTCGCGCGCGGAGACGTGGACGAAGTACACGCCGGCCCCGGTCGCCTTGGCCAGCGCGGTCGTCCGCCGGAAGGCCAGCAGCTCCGAGAGCTTGGTGTGGACGAGATGGAGGTTGCTCCCCTCCATGCGTCCCTCTTCCCGGAAGCGCTCGTAGTTGAACTGGACGAGATCCTCGTCCTCGCCGTGCACCACCATGATGCCGCCCGCCTTCGCGACCTTCTCCATCGCGAAATGGATGCGCCCGAAGTCGATGCGGTTGCCCGCACGCTTGGGATGGGGCGGCAGCACGTTGGTGGTGAAGACCTTGAAGCTGGGGTATCCCGCCTGCACCGCCTCCCCGATCTGGTCGAAGACGCGGATCGGCAGCGCCCCCGCGAGCGTGAGATGGAAGGCGTAGTCCACGTAGGAGTTGCCCTTCCACCGCGCCGCGCGCTCCTCGATCACCGGCTGGATATCGAGGCCCGGGCGCACGTAGGCGAAGTCGATGTGAGTCGTGGTGCCCCCGCACGCCATGCCCCGCGTGTCGTCCTCGGGGCCGAGCGTCATCGAGGGCGCCTCGGGATGCGACATGATCCCGTGGGCCAGGTGCGCGTGGGGCTCGACGCCGCCCGGCGAGACGACCTGGCCCGCCGCGTCGATGACGCGGGCGCCCTCGGTGGGGAGCGTGCCGGGCGCGCCGATCACCGCGATCCGCTCCCCTTGCACGCCCACGTCCCAGAGTCCGACGCCCTGCGGCGTGATGACCTGCCCGTTGCGGATCACGAGATCGAGCACGAAGGGAGCCTAGCTCAGGAGGCGCGCGGCCGTCAACGCTCGAACGCTCACGCCAGGGCGGGCCGGCGCCGGTGCCATGCGGTCGCGCGCTCGTAGGCGTCGCCCAGCCGCAGCAGCGTCGCCTCCTCGAAGGGGCGCCCCACGAGCTGCATCGCGAGGGGCCGCCCGTCGGCGGTCGCCCCGCACGGGACGGAGAGCGCGGGGACGCCGAGCCCGTTGAACGGCCGCGTGAGCCGCGAGAAGCGCCCCATACGGGCGATCACGTCGGCCGACGCGCCCGCCTTGGCGTCGACGAGCGCCGGCGCGGGCTCCGGGATGGTGGGCGTCACCAGCACGTCGATGCGCGAGAACACCGCGTCGAGGAACTCGCGCGTGAAGCGGGCGCGCAGCCGCTGGCCCTGCAGGTACTCGTAGGCGCTCACCGTGAGGCCGGGGGCGAGCCGGTCGCGCACCGACGGCTGCAGCTCGCCCGGCCGCTCCTTGAGGAGGCGCGAGTGCACCGCGGCGCCCTCCGCGCGCACCATCGGGTTGCTGCACAGGGCCACGAGCGGCCCCGGATCCGGCACCGTCACCGGCTCCACCACGGCCCCCAGCTCCCGGAGCGCGGCCCCCGCCTCCGCGAGCGCGGCCGACACCGCCGGGTCCAGATTCTCCGCGTAGAAGCCACCGGCCACGCCGACGCGCAGTCCCCGGACCCGGCCGTCGAGCGCGGCCAGGTAGTCCGGCACTGCGCGACGGCTCGAGGTGGCGTCGAGCGGATCGTGGCCCGCGATCACGCCCAGCATGAGCGCGGCGTCGCGGGTGGTGCGGGTGAGCGGGCCCACGTGATCGTAGGACCACGACAGCGGCATCACCCCCGCGCGGCTCACGCGGCCGTAGGTGGCCTTGAGCCCGACCACCCCGCAGCACGCCGCGGGCAGCCGGATCGACCCGCCGGTGTCGGTGCCGAGGGCGCCGGCGGCCAGGGCCGCGGCCACCGCCGCGCCCGAGCCGCTGCTCGAGCCGCCGGAGACGTGGCCGAGCCGCCACGGATTCTGCACGTCGCCGTGATGCGCGTTGTTGCCGAAGGGGCCCATCGCCAGCTCGGTCATGTTGAGCTTGCCGAGGGTGATCGCGCCGGCGGCCGCGAGCCGCTCCACCGCGGTGCAGGCCGGCGCGCCCACGAAGTAATCGGCGGTGAGGGTCCCGCAGGAGGTGGGCAGGCCCGGGATCAGGCAGAGGTCCTTGTGGGCCAGGGGCACGCCGTGGAGCGGCCCGCGCCAGGCCCCCGCGGCGGCCTCGCGCTCGAGGGTCCGCGCGGCGGCCAGCGCGCCGTCGGCGTCCACCGTGATGAACGCGCGGAGCGTGGGGTCGAGTTTCGCGATGCGGTCGAGATGGGCGCGGATCAGCTCGACCGGCGAGAGCCGCCCGCTCCGCACGGCGGCCGCGAGCTCGGTGATCGGCGAGAAGAGCAGGTCGTCCATGATCACATCCCCAGGTAGGCACGTTGCACGTGCTCGTTGTCGAGGAGGTCGCGGCCGGCGCCCGAGAGGACCACGCGCCCGTTCTCGAGCACGTAGCCCCGGCCGGCCAGCGCCAGTGCCTGGCGCGTGTTCTGCTCCACCAGCAGCACGGTGGTACCCGCGCGATTGATCTCGGCCACGATGGCGAAGATCTCCTGCACGATCCTGGGCGCGAGCCCGAGCGACGGCTCGTCCAGCATGAGGAGGCGCGGGCGGGCCATGAGCGCGCGGCCGATGGCCAGCATCTGCTGCTGGCCCCCCGACATGGTCCCGGCGGCCTGCCGGCGCCGCTCGGCCAGGATCGGGAAGAGGCCGAGCACCCGCTCCAGGCTCTCGCGCCGGTGCGGGCGGGCCGCGCGGGTGTAGGAGCCCAGCTCGAGATTCTCGAGCACGGTGAGACTCGGGAAGATCTTGCGGCCCTCCGGCACCTGCACCACGCCGTGCTCCACCACCGCGTGGCACGGCAGCCGGTCGAGCCGCGTGCCGTCGAGCAGGATCTCGCCCGCCCGCGGGCGCAACAGCCCGGAGATCGCGCGCAGCATGGTCGTCTTGCCCGCGCCATTGGCGCCGACCACCGAGAGGATCTCCCCGGCCTCGATCACGAGATCGACCCCGCGCAGCGCGGGCAGGTCGCCGTAGGCCACGTCCACCCCGCGGAGCGCGAGCAGGCTCATCGCCGTTCCTCCACCGCCGCCTCGCCCAGGTAGGCCTCCACCACGCGCGGGTCGCGCGCCACCGCCGCGGGGATGCCGTCGGCGATCTTCTCGCCATGATGCAGGACCACGAGGCGGTGCGACAGGGCCAGGATCGCGCGCATCACGTGCTCGATGATGAGCAGGCTCACCCCGCGCTCGTGGATGCGGCGGATCAGCCCGATGATCGCCTCGATCTCGGTCGGGTTCAGGCCCGCCATGACCTCGTCGAGCAGCAGCAGGCGCGGCCCGGTGGCGAGCCCGCGGGCCACCTCCAGGCGCTTGCGGTCGGCGAGGGTGAGGTTGCGGGCGGGCACGTCGCGGCGGGGCCCGAGGCCGACGAAATCCACGATCTCCGCGGCCTGCCGGCGGGCCGTCCCGACGTCGCGCGCCCGGTTGAAGGCGCCCACCATCACGTTCTCGAGGGTGGTGAGGCCGGCGAAGGGCTGCACGAGCTGGAACGTCCGCGCGAGGCCCCGGCGGCAGATCGCGTGGGGCTTGAGCCCGACCAGGGACGTGTCGTCGAAGGCGATGGCGCCGTCGCTCGGCGCGTGGAAGCCCGCGATCAGGTGGAACACGGTGGTCTTGCCCGCCCCGTTGGGCCCGATGAGGCCCACGATCTCGCCGGGCGCCACCGTCAGATCGAACCGATTGACGGCCTGCAGGCCGCCGAAGCGCTTGCTGAGCCCGCGGATCTCGAGCCCCGCGCTCACGCCGGGCGCCCCGACGGCCGGCGGCTGCGGAGCCAGCCCATGA
Source organism: uncultured bacterium (assembly GCA_946479205.1). The sequence goes on from CAMLFJ010000050.1 coordinate 9,729, forward strand.
GCCCGTTCGGCAGGTACGAGATCACCAGGATCAGGATCAGCCCGTAGAGCATGATGTCGGCGCCGGCCCGGCCGCGCAGCAGCGCGCGCGTGATCTCCGAGATCGGGGTGAGCACGAACGAGCCGAGGAGCGGACCCGCCACCGTGCCCGCCCCGCCCACGATGGCGGGCAAGAGCCCCCCGATGGAGATGGCGGGCCCGAAGGTGAGGCTCGGATCGATGTAGGCGAAGTACTGCGCGTAGAAGGTCCCGCCCAGCGCGGTGAGGAAGGACGACAGCGCCATCGCGGAGAGCTTGGTGGCGAGGGCGTTCACCCCCGACGCCTCCGCCGCGTCCTCGTTCTCGCGGATCGCGGCCAGCGCGTAGCCCATCCGCGAGCGCTCGACCGTCCGGCAGATCAGGAGCGAGCCCAGCACCATCACCAGGATCACGTAGTAGTACGGCAGCTTGTCCGCGAACATGAACTGCATCGGCGCCGAGCCCCGGCTCGGCACCACGAGGCCGAGGGAAGAGCCCACCGCCTTCCAGTTCACCGCCACCACCCGCAGCATCTCCGCGAAGGCCAGCGTCACCAACGAGAAATACGGCCCGCGCAGACCGTAGCGAAACGAGAGGTAGCCCGCGAAGAGGCCGAAGGCGGCGGCCAGCGCCCCGCCCGCCACCATGCCGAGCCAGGGAGTGAGGCCGAGCTGGAGGAAGAGCAGGGTGGAGGTGTAGGCCCCGATCCCGAAGAAGGCGGCGTGGCCGAAGGAGAACTGCCCGCCGTAGCCTCCGAGGATGTTCCAGCAGGCGCCGAGGTAACCGAAGAAGAGGATGCTGATCAGCACCTCGAGGGCGTACTTGGGCAAGAGCGGGGGCACCGCCACCAGCAGGGCCAGCGCGAGCGCGATGGCGAGCCTAGCGGCCACGGCGCGCTCCGAACAGCCCTTCGGGACGCAGGAGCAGCACGATCACGAAGAGGCCGAAGACCACGAGCTGCTTGAGGGAGCCGGGCAGGAACGCGGCGCCCAGCGATTCGGCCAGGCCCACGATGAAGCCGCCGAGGAGGGCGCCCAGGAAATTGCCCATGCCCCCCAGCACCACGACCACGAAGGCCATGATGTTGAAGCTCTCGCCCACGTCGGGGGCCACGTAGAAGAACGGGGTCACCAGCGCGCCCGCCACCGCCACGCACGCGGAGCCGATGCCGAAGGCCACCCCCCGGATGCGGGAGACGTCGATGCCGACGAGCATCGCGCCCTCGGCTTCCTCGGAGAGCGCCCGGATCGCCTTGCCCGCGTCGGTCAGGCGCAGGAACGCCCAGAGGGCGAGCGCGATCAGCACCGCGCCGGCCGCCGCGATGAGCCGCGGCACCTCGACCAGCACGTCGGCCACCATGAAGGACGCCCCCGAGTAGGCGACGCGCACGGTGCGGAAGTCGCCCTGCCAGAGCACGAGGGCCAGGTTCTCGAAGAAGAGGGCGAGGCCGAGGGTGAGCAGGAGCTGGTTGTGCTCGGCGGCCGCGCGGTTGGGCTCGATGACGATGCGCTGGATGAGCACCCCGATGCCGAAGAAGAGCGGGCCGGTGACGAGGATCGAGAGGTAGGGATCCACTCCCAGCAGCACGAAGAGCCAGTAGGAGGTGTACATGCCGAGCATCATCACCGCGCCGTGGGCGAAGTTGATGATGCGCAGCACG
>CAMLFJ010000051.1 GCA_946479205.1 uncultured bacterium
GCGAGATCCAGGCCGTCCAGCGCCTCCACGATGGCGGAGGCCACGATGAGGTGGGCGTACCACTTGTGGTCCGCGGGGACGACGTACCACGGGCCCCGCTTGGTGGCGGTGCCGCGGATCGCGGCCTCGTAGGCGTCCTGGTAGTCCGGCCAGGATTCCCGCTCCTTCACGTCGCCGAGCGAGAACTTCCAGTTCTTCGCGGGCTCGTCGAGCCGCGCCAGGAAGCGCTGCCGCTGCTCCGCCTTCGACAGATGCAGGAAGAACTTCCGGACCACCGTCCCGTTTCGGGCGAGGTACCGCTCGTGCGCGTTGATGTCCTCGAAGCGCTCGTCCCAGATATGCTTGCCCACGAGGGGCTCAGGGAGGCGCTCGGCCTCGAGGAGCTTCGGATGCACGCGGGCCACCACGACCTCTTCATAGTACGACCGGTTGAAGATGCCGATCCGGCCCCGCTCCGGGCAGGCGGCGTGGGTCCGCCAGAGGAAGTCGTGGTCGAGCTCGTGTGGGCTCGGCTGCTTGAACGAGTGTACGTCGCAGCCCTGGGGATTGACGCCGGACATCACGTGCTTGATCGCGCTGTCCTTGCCGGCGGCGTCCATGCCCTGGAAGATCAGGAGCAGGGCCCAGCGATCCTGGGCGTACAGCTTCTCCTGCATCTCGCTGAGGATCGCGGTGCTCTTCGCGAGCAGCGTCTCGGCGTGGCTCCGGGACTTCGCCCCGCTCGTGTCGTCCGGATCCACGTCCCCGAGGCGGAACTTGCTGCCGTTCCGCACGCAGTACCGCTCGGCCAGACGGGACATCTCCTTGAGGGTCCGGCGTGTCTTCATCCCCAGCAGTCTAGCCCGGACTTGCCTTCCCGGCGCGGACTGACCTATTCTTGACCACCCCCGTGACAACCCGCAAGGAGGCCGCCATGAGTCGAAATACGCCCGTCGCCAGCAATAGCCTGACCGTCCGTATCCGTCTCGCCAACAAGCCGGGCATGCTCGGCCGCATCACCTCCGCGATCGGCGAGGCCGGTGGCGACATCGGGGCGGTGGACGTGGTGGAGGCGAGCCAGAAGGAGATGACCCGGGACATCACCTTCAAGGCCTCCGACGAGGCCCACGGCCAGGCGATCGTGGACCGGCTGCGGCAGGAGCCGGACGTCACGGTGGTCAACGTCTCCGACCGCACGTTCCTCATGCACCTGGGCGGCAAGATCGAGGTCAACGGGCGGATCGCGGTGAAGACCCGCGACGACCTGTCGATGGCGTACACCCCGGGCGTCGCGCGCGTGTGCATGGCCATCCACGACGACCCCGAGAAGGTCTACAACCTCACGATCAAGCAGCACACGGTGGCCGTCGTCACCGACGGCTCCGCGGTGCTGGGGCTGGGCGACATCGGCCCGGAGGCGGCGCTGCCGGTCATGGAAGGCAAGTGCCTCATCTTCAAGTCCTTCGCGGGGGTGGACGCGTTCCCGATCGCGCTCGCCACCAAGAACGTGGACGAGATCGTGCGCACCGTGAAGGCGATCTCCCCGATCTTCGGCGGCATCAACCTGGAGGACATCTCGGCCCCGCGCTGCTTCGAGATCGAGGAGCGCCTGCAGGCCGAGCTCGACATCCCGGTCTTCCACGACGACCAGCACGGCACCGCGGTGGTCACCCTGGCCGCCTTGCTCAACGCCCTGAAGGTGGTGAACAAGAAGCTCAACGACGTGAAGATCGTGTTCACGGGGGCGGGGGCCAGCGCGATCGCCACCGCGAAGCTGATGATGCTGGAAGGCGCGCGCAACATCATCGCGTGCGACCGGGCGGGCGCGCTCTACCGCGGGCGCACCGAGAACATGAACCCGATGAAGGCCTGGTTCGCCGATCACACCAACGCGGAGGGGATCCGCGGCACCGTGCGCGATGCGATGGTGGGCGCCGACGTCTTCGTCGGCCTGAGCGGCCCCGGGGTGGTGAAGGTGGACGATCTGGGCGCGATGCATCGCGACGCGATCGTCTTCGCGATGGCCAACCCGACGCCGGAGATCATGCCGGAGGAGGCGGGCAAGTACGTGAAGGTGATGGCCACCGGCCGCTCGGACTACCCGAACCAGATCAACAACTCGTGCGGCTTCCCCGGCTTCTTCAAGGGGCTGTTCGACGTGCGGGCGCGCAAGGTCAACGACGAGATGAAGCTGGCCGCCGCCCACGCGCTCGCCAACATCGTTTCCGACGCCGAGCTCTCCGAGGAGTACATCACGCCCTCGATGTTCGACCCGCGGGTGGTGCCCGCGGTGGCCTCCGCGGTGGCCGACGCGGCGGTGCGTACCGGGGTCGCGCGGCGCAAGCGGGGCTAGCCGCCATGCCGGCCTACGTCATCGTGGACCTGACCGTGACCGACCTGCCCACCATGGAGGAATACCGCAAGCGGGTGCCCGCGACCCTCACCCCGTACGGCGGGCGCTTCCTGGTACGCGGCGGCGCGCATCACACGGTCGAGGGCGACTGGAAACCGAACCGCTTGGTGATCCTCGAGTTCCCCAGCATGGACCACGCGAAGCGCTGGTACGACTCCGAGGAGTACCGGGAGCCCCTGGCGATGCGCCTACGCGCCGGCCACGCCAACCTCGTAATGGTCGACGGCCTCTAGCTTGGGGTCAGGTCTTGAATTACGACATTTCCGTGGCAGAGCGTAGGAGCCCTCAGACGATCGAAATGTCGTAATTCAAGACCTGACCCCGACTAGACTTCAGGGCCCGCGTCGAAGCGCAGGCCCATCTTGGTCTTGAACACCTCGAGCGCGTTCGGGTCGACCGCCTCGATCTGCCTGGCGACGGCGGGCGGCAGGCCGATGTCGTTGCGGTCGTTGATGCCGCCGGTGATGACGGTCAGCAGGACCGCGTCCTTCGTGCCCACGTTGCGGAAGCCCCGGTTCACGCCGGGCGGGCACGAGAAGGTGTCCCACTGGTTCAGCACGATCTTCTCGCCGCCGTCGTCGTTGAGCGAGAACTCGAGGGAGCCGTCGAGCACGGTGAAGGTCTCGAAGGTCTTCACGTGCGCGTGCAGGCACGGCCCCTGGCCCGGCGGCATGATCGAGATGAACATGGTGAGGCCGGCCGCGTTGTAGATCGGCGCGTCGTTGCCGAACGCGGACTGGGTGCGCTCGAGCACCACCGGCATCAGCTTGCGGGCCAGGATGATGTCCTTGGCGGCCTGGGTGACCGTGGTGTCGTTCTTCATGAACTCCATCGGCTGGAGCTGCGCGAAGCGGCCGGTGCGGGCCGCGATCTCGTCGCGGGTCATCTGGATGGTTTCCATGGCGAGTCCTTTCTGGCGGAAGGTCTAGCGGAAGACGATGGTGCTGGGGCTGCCCGCCGGGACGACGTTCCCGGTGGGAGTGAGCGTGCCGGACTGCCGGTCCACGCGAAAGGCCACGATGGTGTCGCTGTCCTGGTTGGCCGCGTAGAGCGTCGCGCCCGCCGGGTCGAGGCCGATGAAGCGCGGGGTCTTGCCCTGGGTCGGCGCCCACGCGACCGGGCTGAGCGCGCCGGTGCCCGGCTCTACCGCGAAGACCACGACGCTGTCATGGCCGCGGTTCGAGGCGTAGACGAATCGGCCCGACGGAGCCACCGCGATCTCGGACGTGGTGTTGCGCCCATTCCAGCCCGGCGGCAGGGTGGTGAGCGTCTGGCGCGGCTCCAGCGCGCCGGTGGCGGCGTCGAAGCGGTACGCGGTCAGTGTCGAGTCGAGCTCGTTGAGGACGTAGGCGAACGGGCCGGTGGGGTGGAAGCCGGCGTGCCGCGGCCCCGCGCCGGGCCGGCTGGCGACCGACGCGGGCGCGCCGGGGACCAGCTTGCCGCCCTCGTCCACCCGGAAGACGAAGATCGCGTCGAGGCCCTTGTCCGGGACCAGGCAGAAGCGCCCGCGCGGGTCGAAGGCCACGTCGTGCGGATGCGCGCTGGTCTGCTCGGTCGGGTGCGGCCCGGTCTTGCCGGTGAGCGGGACCAGGTCGCGGAGCGCGCCGAGCGAGCCGTTGGGCTCGATCGGCAGCACCGCGACCGTGCCCGAGCTGTAGTTGGCGCAGACCAGGTAGCGGCCGGAGGCCTCGATCCCGAGCCGCACCCCGTTCTTGCCCTGGGTCGGCTGCCGGTTGAGGACACGCAGGCGGCCGGTGGCCGGGTCGATCGAGTAGGCGGTGGCCTCGTGCTCCTCGCCGTGCGCCGAGTAGAGCACCGGGCGATGCGGATCGAGCGTGAGCCAGGAGGGATTGACCAGATCGCCGAGGCACTGGACGTGGCTCCAGGCCCCGGAGCCCTCGTCGACGCGATAGACGTTGATGCCGTCGCCTCGCCCGTTGCGGTCCTTGGAGGTGTAGCCGCCGACGTAGGCCAGCATGGCGGGCCGATGCTGCGACAGCGGCCGCCGGGCTGTCAAGGGCCCTTGACACGTCGAGCCGAGGGGCGTTACCTGTCTGGGCGAGCCAACCCGCGACGAATCTCCAGAGGAGGTCACCATGAAAGCAGCCGTGTTCCACGGGCCCCACCAGCCGCTCACGATCGAGAACGTCGACATCGACAAGCCTATCGGCCGCGAGGTGCTGGTGCGCACGGTGGCCTCCGGCGTCTGCCACAGCGATCTGCACTTCGTGGACGGATTCTACCCGTTCCCCACTCCGGCCATCCTCGGTCACGAGGCCGCCGGCATCGTCGAGGCGGTGGGGCTGCAGGTGAGCGAGTTCAAGCCGGGCGACCACGTGATCGCCTGCCTGTCCGTGTTCTGCGGGCACTGCGACTACTGCCTCACCGGCAAGACCCACCTCTGCCAGACCCGGCCGGTGCGGGCCAAGACGGATCCGCCGAAGCTCTCGTGGAAGGGCCAGCCGGTCAACCAGTTCGCCAACCTCTCCGCCTACGCGGAGCAGATGCTGGTGCACGAGAACGCGCTGGTGAAGATCGACGACTCCATGCCGCTCGACCGCGCGGCCCTGATCGGCTGCGGGGTGACCACCGGGGTGGGGGCGGTGCTGAACACCGCGCGCATCGAGGCGGGCTCCACCGTCGCGGTCTTCGGCGCGGGCGGGGTGGGCCTCGCCGCGGTGCAGGGGGCGCGCATCGCGGGCGCCCGCATGATCATCGCGGTGGACACCGTCGAGTCCAAGCTCGCCACCGCCAAGGAGCTCGGGGCGACCCACGGGGTGAACGCCAAGGCCGACGATCCGGTCAAGCAGATCCGGGCCCTGACCAACGGCGGGGTGGACTACTCCTTCGAGTGCATCGGCCTCAAGCTCGCGGCCGAGCAGTGCTTCGACTGCATCCGGCCCGGGGGCACCGCCACCATCGTGGGCATGATCCCGGTGGGTCAGAAGATCGAGCTGGACGGCCCCATGTTCCTCCGCGAGAAGAAGATCCAGGGCTGCAGCATGGGCAGTAACCGCTTCAAGGTGGACATGCCGCACTACATCGAGCTCTACCGGCAGGGGCGTCTCAAGCTCGACGAGATGATCACCCGGCGCGGGAAGCTCGAGGACGTCAACGAGGCGTTCCGCGCCATGAAGGCGGGCGAGGTCTCACGCACCGTGCTGATGCTCGGATAGGTCTCTGCTACACTACGGAGCGATATGACCGACAACACTCCGAAGAGCGCGCTCGAGCTGGCGATGGAGCGCCTCCGCCAGAAGGACAAGGACTCGAACGCTCCCGATCGGCCGCTGACCGACGAGCAGAAGGCGGCCATCGCCGAGGTCCGGCAGATGTACCAGGCCAAGGGCGCGGAGCGCGAGATCCTGCACCAGGCCGCGATGCGGAAGGCGGCCAGCCACGAGGAAGTCGAGCAGCTCAACGAGGGGCTGCGACGCGATACGGAGCGGATGGCGGGCGAGCGTGATCGCAAGATCGCCGCGATCAGGGAAGGGAGGTGAGCACATGGCCAAGGGCCGGAGCATGAAGAAGGAGAAGAAGAAGCCGAAGAAGGAGAAGAAGTAGCCGAGCGTGCCCCGTTCGCTTCTTCTGAGCTGTGAGGGGGTGGGCAAGGCGCACGGCCTCCGGTCCCTCTTCGAGGGGTTGTCGTTCGGGCTCTTCGAAGGGGACCAGGTGGGGCTGGTGGGACCCAACGGCGCCGGCAAGTCGACGCTCCTCCGCATCCTCGCCGGGATCGAGTCGCCCGACCGCGGGCAGCGCTCGCTCCGCACCGGGGTGCGGGTGGGCTACGTCCCGCAGGATCCCGTCTTCCCGCCGCAGGGCACCGTCGAGGGCGTCCTCACCGCGGCGCTGGCCACGATGGACGAGTACGAGCGCCAGGGCCGGATCGCCCAGGTCCTGGGTCGCGCCGGCTTCGCCGACGGGCGGGCCGAGGTGGCCGCGCTCTCCGGCGGCTGGCTGAAGCGTCTCGCGATCGCGCGCGAGCTGGCGGGCGAGCCCGACGTCCTCCTGATGGACGAGCCCACGAACCACCTGGACGTGGAGGGCATCCTCTGGCTGGAGGAGCTGCTCGGGTCGCGCGCGCGCGCCTGTCTCGTGGTCAGCCACGACCGCTACTTCCTGGAGCACGTGGCCACCCGCATGCTCGAGGTCAACCGCATCTACCCCAGCGGTCTCTTCGAGACCGACGGCCGCTACAGCGACTTCCTCACCCGGCGCGACGAGTTCCTGCGGGGCCAGGCCGCCTACGAGGAATCTCTCGCCAATATCGTGCGCCGCGAGATCGAGTGGCTGCGGCGGGGCGCCAAGGCCCGCTCCACCAAGGCCAAGGGCCGCATCAAGGAAGCGGACCGGCTGATCGAGGAGCTCGGTGACGCGCGCGCGCGTGCGGCCACCCGCTCCGCCGATATCGACTTCACCGCGTCGGGGCGTCGCTCGCGGCGGCTGCTCGTCGCCCGCGGCCTCGCGAAATCGCTGGGCGGCCGCGCGCTCGTCCAGGGCCTCGACCTCATCATCACGCCCGGGACGCGCGTCGGCCTCATGGGGCCGAACGGCAGCGGCAAGACCACCCTGCTCAACGTGCTGGCGGGCGCCCTCGCCCCCGACGCGGGCACGATCGAGCGGGCCGACGGGCTGCGCATCGTGCGGTTCGAGCAGCAGCGGCCGGGGCTCGACCCGGACCAGTCCCTGCGCCGGGCGCTCGCCCCCGAAGGCGACACCGTGACCTTCCAGGGACGGACCCTGCACGTGGCGGCCTGGGCCAAGCGCTTCCTGTTCCCGCCCGAGCAGCTCGAGGTGTCGGTCGGCCGGCTCTCGGGCGGCGAGCAGGCCCGCATCCACATCGCGCGGCTGATGCAGCAGCCCGCCGACCTGCTGATCCTCGACGAGCCGACCAACGATCTGGACATCCCGACGCTCGACGTGCTCGAGGAGAGCCTGACCACGTTCGAGGGAGGTGTCGTGCTCGTGACCCATGATCGGTTCATGCTGGACCGCGTGGCGACCGGCATCGTGGCGCTGGATGGGCGCGGGAGGACCGAGACGTTCGCCGACTACGCGCAGTGGGAGACGGCGCGCCAGACCGCGGCGCGGAAGGGGGGAGCGCCGCCCCTCACCCTGCCCTCTCCCCAGAGGGGAGAGGGAGAGAGAGGGAAGCCGCGGAAGAAGCTGGGGTATGTGGAGCAGCGGGAGCTGGATACGATGGAGGCGACGATTCTCGAGGCGGAGACCGCGTGGGAAGCGTGTCAGCGGGCGGCGGAGGATCCGGCCATCGCGTCCGATCCGGCGGCGCTGCAGGCGCGCTACGCGGCGCTCGAGGCGGCCCGCGCCGAGGTGGACCGGCTCTATGCCCGCTGGGCGGAGCTCACGGCGAAAGGAGAAGCACGATGAGCGATGTGGACGCGGTGGCCACCGTCAAGGTCGACAATGCGCGCGTGCGGGTGACCGAATGGCGCTTCGCGCCCGGCGCGCACACGGGTCATCACCGGCACGAGTACGCCTACGTGGTGGTGCCGCTCACCACCGGCTCGCTGACCGCCACCGGCCCGGCGGGCGAGGCCACCAACGCGCTCCGCGTCGGGGAGCCCTACTATCGCGACGCGGGGGTCGAGCACGACGTGCGCAACGCGAATTCCTTCGAGTTCGCCTTCATCGAGATCGAGCTCAAGGACGCCTGAAAGACGTGCTAGTGTTGTAGGGCCTTCCTCTGGGCCCCCGAGGCTCACCGGCATCTGGCTCGACCTCGACCTCTGACACCGGTATCTCGCCCCGTTTCGGAAGGGAGCCCCAATGAAAAAGAAGCCCCCCGGAGTCTTCTCGCTCATCGTCACCGCGTTCTCCGGATTCGGCGCCCACCTCGTCGCCCTGTGCGCCACCGGGCGCGACCGCCTGCTCGCGCTCCAGGGCCGCAAAGCGCGGCCGGGCAAGAGGTAGGCGCCCGCATGAGCTTGCCGTCCACGGTCTACACCGCCGGCGATTTCATCCGGCGCGTGGTGGAGAGTCTCCTCCACGGCGAGTGCCGGGGCCAGTTCCTGTGCGCCCGCTGCCTCGTGAAGCTGACGAAGGACAACCTGGACCGGAGCTACGCGAAGCCGGACGTCGCGCGGGTGATGGAGGAGATCTTCGCCAACCCGGGCGCGCTCGCGCTCGCGCCCGCGAGCCTCTGCGCGCTGTGCGCCAGGAAGAAGGTCACGTGTCTGGGCGGGTCGGGCCCGCGCTGACGCGCGGGATCGCTCATGTGCGTGTACTGCCGGGAAGACGCCGCCTGCGAGCACGAGCGCGATTCCTGCTCGGCCAGCGGCGGGGAGCCGTGCGCGGCCTGCGGCCATACCTCCGCGGCGCAGCCCTGGCGCCCGCCCGCGTTTCCCGGGCCGGGACCGCGGTGGAGCCGGCCCCGCCCGCGTCCGGTCAGGAGCCCGGCGAGTGGGCGGGGGCGCCCGGCCGCCCGGCCTTCGGATCCGGCCCCGCCGCGCCCGCGCGGCGCGGGACGCTGATCGTCCGACCTACCGGGTCACCCCGCTTCGCGCGCGACTGATCCACTGGAGATCCAGGTCGTGGTCCGTCCAGCCGTGGGATCGCAGATGGGCGATCCACGCCTTGACGGTGGCGGCCGGGACCTCGAGATCGGTCGAATCGACCTCGATCGGGGAAGCGCAGCGCAGGGGTTTGCCGGAGAGGATGGGTTTCGGCGGCGTGATGGGGTCCATGGGGGGCTCCTACTCGGCGATCATTCGCTCGTTGATCTCGCCGGTGAAGAGCGCGAGGGTGAGTGGGCAGGGCAGCTCGTTCTCGTCGATGTACTGGCAGTCCTTCTCGCTACACGCGACGAAGAGCTTCCCCCGACCGGCCATGGAATTGCGGCGGCGCAAGGTGATGGTCACGGTCTCGGACACGACACTGCAGGTGAAGGACTTCGACGGCATGCGGCTCACGCGGACTCCTTTGCGAGAGACATCGGCGCTGAGACGACGATGGGAGCGTGAGTTGCGGGCGAGGACGATGGAGAATGGCAGGGTCGCGACGGCCTACCAGCATCTTCAACGAAGACGGCCCCAGTATAGCTGATCGGCTCCCCTCGCAGGGCACCGATTTCAGCGCGGTGCGGCAATGAGCGAGCGAAGCACCGCCATGATCGCGGAGTTGTCGTGGTCGCCGAGGCCGCCCGCCACTCCCGCGAGCAGGAGCTGCCGGTGGAGCGCGGTCGCCAGCAGCGGCGCGCCCGCCGCGTGGCCCACCTCCAGCATGAGCTCGACGTCCTTCAGGTGCTGGACGAGCTTGCCTTCCGCCTCGAAGTTGCCCTCGATCATCCGCTCGCCCTTGATGTCCATCGCCCGCGAATAGGCCGAGCTCTCCTTGAGGATGGCGAGCAGGGCGTGGCCGTCGAGCCCCTGTCGCAGCCCGAACAGGAGGCCCTCGGCGAGGGCCAGCCGGTTGAGCCCGAGCACGAGGTTGACGACGAGCTTGGCCCGCGCGCCCGACCCGCTCGGCCCCACGTGACGCACGCGCTCGCTGAGCGCGTCCAGGATCGGGCGGCAGCGGGCGAAGAGGCCGGGATCGCCGCCCACCATCACCGGCGCCTCGCGCCGGCGCGCCTGGCCGCTCGATCCCGCGACCGGCGCGTCCAGCATCGGGATGCCGCGCGCCGCGAGGAGGGCGGCCAGCGCGGCGGAGGCGTCGGGGTGGATCGTGCTGTTGTCGATGACGACGAGGCCGGGCGCCGCCGCGTCGATCGCGCCGTCGGGGCCGAGCAGCACGTCCCGGACGAGGTCGGCGGTCATGAGACAGGTCATCACCACGGCGGCCCCGCGGGCCGCGTCGGCGGGAGAGCGCGCGGCCACGCCGCCGCGCGCCTCGTGCTCGCGCATGCGCTCCGGCGCGATGTCGAAGCCGCGCACGGTGTAACCCGCCCGGATCAGGTTGCCGGCAAGGGCCGAGCCCAGCAGGCCCATGCCGATGTACGCGATCACTCCGGCCAGCGTGGGCTCCGGGTGACTGGTCGTCACGGAGATTACTGCAGGACCTCGTCGGCCCGCAACCGCAGCGACGGCGGGATCGTGAGGCCGAGCGCCTGCGCGGCCTTGAGGTTTATCACGAGCTCGAACTCCGAGGGCTGCTCGATGGGCAGGTCGCCGGCCCGCGCACCCTTGAGGATCTTGTCCACGAAGACCGCGGGGCGCTGCCAGATGCCGTTGATCTCCGCGCCGTAGGAGATCAGCCCGCCGGCCTCGACGTACTGGCGGAGCTCGTAGAGGGCCGGGAGGCGGTTCCTGGCCGCCAGCTCCGCGACTCGCCGGGCGTGCGGGTAGAGGACGCCGGCTGCGTACACGAGCAGCGCGCCGGCCCGCGCCGCGGTCGCGGTCTTGAATGCGCCCTCGATCTCGCTCGTGTTGCGGATCTCGATGGACAGCAACTTCCATCGTTGCTGCCGGGCGGCGGCTTCCGCCGCCTGCCAGCTGGGGAGGTTCGAGGGACTCCAGAGCACCGAGACCAGCGCCGCGCCCGGCACCAGCTCCTTGAGCAGCTCGAGGCGCTTCCCGGTCGTCTCCACCGATTGAAAGCTCAATCCGGTGAAGTTCCCGCCCGGGCGTGCGAGGCTCTGGACGAGCCCCTGGGCCACCGGGTCGGAGGACGCCGCCATCACCACGGGGATCGTCGAGGCGGCCTGCTTGAGCGCGGAGTGCGCCGGCCCGGCGGCGACGATCACAGATCGGAAGAGCGTCGTGTAGGGAAAGAGTGTAGATCTCGGTGG
>CAMLFJ010000052.1 GCA_946479205.1 uncultured bacterium
AACCGCGACACCCTCATCCCGCGGCTGCAGGAGGCGTTCCTCACGCGAACCTACGAGGAATGGGAGCCGCGGCTGCTCGCGCAGGGCATCCCGATGGGCGCCATCAACACGATCCCGCAGGTGGTGGAGCACCCGCAGGTGAAGGCCCGCGGCGCCCTGGTGGAGATGGCCCATCCCCGCGCCGGCACGGTACGCATGGTCGGCGCGCCGGTGCGGCTCTCGGAGACGCCGGGCTCGGTGCGCACCCCCGCCCCGCTGCTCGGCGAGCACACCGAGACCGTGCTGCGCGAGCGCCTGGGCTTCGACGCCGCCCGGATCGAGACGCTGCGCGCCGGCGGCGTCATCGGTCCGAAGCGGTGAGCCGCCCCATGAAGAAGGAGATCGTCCGGGCCACGCTCGCGCACGCGAATCCGAACCTGTCTCCCGCGACCCGCTTCGGAAACCTCGTCTTCGTGGCCGGCCAGACCGGCCGGCACCCGGTCACCGGCGAGGTCGGCCGGGACATCCGCGAGCAGACCCGCAACACGCTCGAGCGGATCAAGGTCGTCCTCGCCGCGGCGGGGACGTCGCTCGACAACGTGCTCACCGCGATGACCCACCTGACGCGCCGGGAAGACCTGGCCGCCTACAACGAGGAGTACGCGAAGTACTTCCCGGCCGACAAGCCGGCGCGCACCACCGTCACGGTCGCCGCGCTCAACGCGCCCGAGCTGCTCGTGGAGATCACCGTCATCGCGTGCATCCCCGACTGAGCGGCTAGCGCTCGCGGCGCGGGGTCCAGGCCAGGCCCGTCCGGCGCGCGATCAGCACGAGGGCGACCACCGCCACCAGCCCGCTCCCGCCGCCCAGCGCGCAGGCCGCGCGCACGCCCAGGCGCTCGGCGAGGCTGCCCATCAGGAGCGACCCGAAGGGGGTCATGCCCGCGTTGGCGAGGGCGTAGAGGCCCATCACCCGCCCGCGCAGCGCGTCCGGCGTCTCGAGCTGGAGCGTGGTATTGCAGCCCGTCGAGAACAGGATCTGGACGCAGCCCAGCGCGACGAGCAGGACCGCCGCGGTTCCGAAGTGGCCCACCAGGGCGAGCGAGGTGGTGCCCGCGCTGAGGATCGCGGCCGAGGCGGCCAGGGACCACAGCGGGGGTCGGCCCCGCCGCAGCAGGGTCAACCCGATCCCCGCCATCACCGCGCCCGCGCCGAGCGAGGACATGAGCAGCCCGAAGCCGTGCGCGCCCTCGTGCAGCACGTCCTTCGCGACCAGCGGCACCACCACGTTGAAGTTGAGCACGAGCACGCTGACCACCACGAGGAGCGAGAGGGTGAACGCGGTGGACGGCGTCCGCGCCGCGTAGGCGAGCGCGCCCCACACGCCCTCCCGGATGCCGAGCCGCCCGGCCGGGTCCGGATCCCCGGGGGTGCGGGTGGCGAGGAGCGCGCCCAGCACCGCCACGAAGCTCAGGCCGTTGAGCAGGAACGCGGGCGCCACCCCGAACCGCGCGATGAGCAGGCCGGCGACCGCGGGCCCGACGATGCGGGCGCCATTGAAGACCAGCGAGTTGAGCGCGACCGCATTGGGCAGGTCGGGACGGCCCACCAGATCCGTGATGTAGGACTGGCGCGCCGGGATGTCGATGGCGCGGCCGGCGCCGTAGATCGCGGCCAGCACCGCGACGTGCCAGTAGCGCACCTGCCCGCTCCAGACCAGTCCGGCCAGCACGAACGCCTGCGCCATCATCGCGGCCTGGGTCAGCAGGATGATGCGCCGCTTGGGAAAGCGATCGCTCAGCGCGCCCCCGACCGGGGAGAGGAGCAGGATCGGCGTGAACTGCAGCGCGGTCACCAGCCCGAGCTGGAACGGCGACCCGGTGAGCTCGAGCACGAGCCACGCCTGCCCGACGCTCTGCATCCACGTCCCGATCAGCGAGACGAGCTGACCGATCCAGAAGAGCCGGAAGTCCCGGTGGCGGAGGGCGGCGAGGCGCGCCGGTCTCGATCCCGGCGCGATCAATGCGATCCCGTGTTCTCGCGCCGGGAACGATCGGGCGCCCGCGCGGCCGCCAGCGCGGCCGCGCGCTCCAGCAGTGACGGCGGGCCGAGCCGCTCCGACCAGGCCGCGAACCCCGGGCTCGGCCCGACCCACCGGAGCGCGTCCACGTCGGCGCCGATCGGCGCATCCGCGCGCAGGGTGGCGAGCGTCCGGAAGAGCCGCGCGCGCTCGCCCTGCTCGCCGAGCGTCGCGGCCAGGCGCGCGGCGCCGCGCACCGACACGTCCCAGTCGGCGGCCTGCCGCGGAATCTGCTCGAGATGGCGGTAGCGCGCGAGCACGGCCGCGGCGGACCGTGCCCCCCAGCCGGGCAGCCCGGGGAAGCCGTCGGCGCTGTCTCCCACCAGCGCGAGCCAGTCCGGGATGGACGCGGGCGGCACGCCGAACTTCTGCTGCACGCCGGCCTCGTCGCGCACCTCGCCCCGGCGCCGATCGAGCTGGACGATCCGGGCGCCCCGCACGCACTGCGCGAGATCCTTGTCGGGGGTGCAGATGACGACCTGCTCCACCCGCGTGTCCGCCGCCGCGACCGCCGCCGCGGCCGCCAGGGCGTCGTCGGCCTCGAACTCGACCATGGGCCAGACGACCACCCCGAGCGCGGCGAGCGCCTCCTCGAGCGGCCCGAACTGCGCATACAGCTCCGGGTCCATCCCCTCACCCGTCTTGTAGCCCGGCCAGAGCGCGTTCCGGAACGACTCGATCACGTGGTCGGTGGCCACCCCGACGTGCGTGGCGCCGCCCTCGAGCATGCCCAGGATCGACGCGACGACACCCCGCACCGCCCGCAGCTCGGGCGGCGTGCTCCGATCGAAGACCGCGCCCGGCGAGAGGAAGTAACGGAAGAGCTCGTAGGTGCCGTCGACCAGGTGCACGATCACAGCCAGAACGATACGACACGGCCGTGGCCGGACGCGGTAGAATCGCCGCCATGAAGATCCGCATCGGGGTGGGCTCCGCGGGCGCGACCGCCTCCACGGAGGCGATGGCCGAGCTGGTCGCCGGCCTCGACGAGTTCGGCTTCGATTCGCTCTGGCTCTCGGAGGTGCTGACCGGGCCGGTGATGGATCCGGTGGTGGGCCTCGCGTGGGCCGCCGCGAGCAACCCGCGGCTGAAGGTCGGGACCACCATGCTCCTCCCGGGACGCAACGTCCTGCGGCTCGCCAAACAGCTCGCGAGCCTCGACCGCCTGTCCGGCGGGCGCCTGCTGGTGACGCTGGTGCCCGGGCTCACCTTCGCGCCGGAGCGCGAGGCCATCGGGGTCGAGCCCAAGCAGCGCGGCGCCTTCATCGACGAGGCCCTCCCGCTCCTGCGGCGCCTCTGGGCCGGCGAGACGGTGAGCCACGAGGGGACTGCGGGGACCCTGCGGGACGTCAAGCTCTCCCCCCTTCCCGTGCAGCAGCCCCTCGAGGTGTGGCTGGGGGGCACGGTGCCGGCCGCGCTCGAGCGCTGCGGCCGGCTGTCGGATGGCTGGCTCCCGTCGCTCTGCACGCCCGCGGAGGCGGAGGCGGGACGCGTGGTGATCGAGGCGGCGGCGGCGCGCGCCGGCCGCTCGATCAGCGGCGAGCACTTCGGAATGAGCGTCGGCTACGCCACCGCGCCGATCGACCCGGCCACCGCGCGCGCGATGGCGGCGAGACGGCCCCGCTCGGTCGAGCTGACCCCGGTGGGGCTGCCCGCGCTGCGCAAGCTCCTCGAGCAGTTCATCGCGGTCGGCTTCTCGAA
The DNA here is from genome assembly GCA_946479205.1 of uncultured bacterium. The sequence continues at coordinate 3,760 of CAMLFJ010000052.1, forward strand.
GTTCGTGGTGCGGCCGCTCGTCACGCCGAAATCGTGGCGCGCCGAGCTGGAAGCGCTGGCCGGTGCCGTCGGCGATCTGCAGACCTGAGCATGACGCGGGCGGTCGACATCAACGCCGAGCTGGCCGGGCTTCCCGCCCTGAGCGGTCGCAGCGCCCGCACTCCCGCCGACGAGGTGAAGGCCGCGTTCGCGGTGCTGGCTCCGTTCCGCGACGGCAGCATCTTCGCGGGCCGCTTCTCCGGGGACACGCCGTGGGAGCGGCACGGCAAGGGCGACGAGCTCGTGCACATCCTGGACGGCGCCGCGACGCTCACGATCATGACGGATGAGGGCCCGCGCGTGTTCGAGCTCCGCGCGGGGATGCTGATCGTCGTCCCGCAAGGGCACTGGCACCGCTTCGAGGCGCCCGGCGGCGTCACGGTGCTGAGCGCGACGCCCCAGCCCACCGACCACACCGACGCCGCGGATCCCGGAGCCCCGCGCTAGCGATTCACCCTCGGCCCAGGCGGGCGTAGCGGCCCGGCGTCACCCCGTAGGCGGACCGGAACCTCCGCGTGAAGTGCGCCTGGTCGGCGAAGCCCGCGGCCAGCGCGACCTCCGCCAGCGGCGTCCCCTCGCGCAATCCACTCCGCGCGACGTCGAGCCGGCGCATGAGTGAGTAGCGGTACGGACTGGTCCCGTACCGCACCCGGAACTGGCGAGCCAGCTCGTAGCGGCTCAGGCCCGTGACCGCCTCGAGCTCGGTCGAGCGCACGATGGCGCACCGGCCGTCGAGGAACGCGCGGGCCCGGTCGAGCGCCGCCTGGTCGACGCGGCGGGGCGCGGCGGGCGGCCGGCCCTCGTCGCTCTCGATCAGGCCTTCGGCCAGACGCAGGACCAGCGCGTCGAGCGCCAGCGGCTCGGGAGCGGTGCGGAACGCGGCCGCGACCGCGCGGGCCAGCGTCGGGTTCCGCGACACCGGCTCGCGGGCGAACGGCAGGCACGCGGGGCCGCCCCGGATCGTCCGCACCGCCGCCGCGATGCGGGCGGGCTCGACGTAGACGATCCGGTAGCCGAACCCGTCCCCGCCTCCCGCGCGCCCGTCGTGCGCCTCGTCGGGATGGAGCACCACGACCTGGCCCGGCCGGCTGCGCTCGACGCGCCCGCGATAGTCGAACACCTGGACTCCGGCCTCGGTGACGCCGATCGCGTAGGTGTCGTGGCGATGCCGCGCGTAGGCGCGCCCGCCGAACCAGGCCCGGAGCAGCTCGACGCCTCCCACCGGGGCGCGGCCGCGCACCCAATCGCCCGCGCCGCACGAACGTTCAAGACCCTCGCCGGCCGATCGGCCTACGCTCCGTGCCATGCCGCGAATCTACCCGCACCGTGGCGCCCGGCGCAAATGACGCTCGAGCAGGCCCTCGCCTTCTTCCTCTTCTCGGTCGCCGCCGCCGGCACGCCCGGCCCCAGCAATGCGCTGCTGACCGCGACCGGGGCGAACGTGGGCGTGCTCCGCGGCCTGCCCTGCCTGCTCGGGGTGAGCCTCGGCATGGGGGTGATGATGTTCACCGTGGCCTTCGGCCTCGGCAGCGTGATCCTCCACCACCCGGTCGTGCTGGAGGGCGTCAAGTGGTGCGGCGCGGCGGTGCTGATCTGGCTCGCCTGGAAGATCGCGACCTCGGGCCGCGGCGGCGGCGCGGCGGCCGGCCCACCGGTGGGCTTCCTCGGCGCGGCGGCTTTTCAGTGGGTCAACCCGAAGTCCTGGCTCGTGTGCGCGAGCGCCGCCGCGACCTTCCTCCAGGACGGGGCGAGCAGCGCGCTGACCCAGTCCGCGGCCTTCGGGGGCACCTTCATCCTCGCGTCGCTGCCGAGCTGCCTGCCCTGGCTCGCGTTCGGGGCCGTCATGCAGCGCGTCCTGCGCGGGGAGCGCGCCCGTCGAACGTTCAACGTGGCGATGGGCGCGCTCCTCGCCGCGTCCGTGCTCCTGATCTTCTGGTAGGATCGGCGGCAAAGGAGCCACCGGATGACGGCGAAGCTGATGCTCTGCGGTGCGCTGGTCGTGCTCGGGGTGTTCATCGGACGGGCCACGATGGCGCACCCGCCGGAGGCGAAGGTCAGCGAGCAGGAGCTGCTCAACAACGAATCGGTGCGGATCGTCCTGATGACCTACCTGCCCGGCGCCGACTCGGATCTGCACCTGAACGAGGGCCCCGAGATCACCATCGTCCAGGAAGGCGAGCTGGCGCTGTACGCGCAGGGCAAGCGCGAGGCGCTGCGGCCCCGGACCGCGCACTGGCTACCCGAGGCCTCGGCTCACCTGGCCCGCAACGAGGGGAAGCGCCCGGCGAAGTTCTGGTCCATCCTGCTCAAGAAGTGCGAGTGATCACCGCCTCGGACCCCTCGCGCGAGCGCTGGAACCGGCGCTGGGCCGGCGAGGAGCGTGTCCACGCCAGCACGGACCCCAGCCGCTTCGTGGTCGCCGAGGTCGCCGACCTGCCCCCGGGCGCGGCGCTGGACCTCGCGTGCGGCGCGGGCCGGAACGCGGTCTGGCTCGCCGAGCAGAGGTGGCGCGTGACCGCGGTGGATTTCTCCGGGGTCGCGCTCCGCATGGCGCGCAGCCTGGAGGCCGAGCGCCGGGTCGCGGTCGAGTGGGTCGAGGCGGACGTGCTGGCCTGGACGCCGCCGTCGCGCGCGTACGACCTGGTGTGCGTCCTCTACCTGCAGCTTCCGGCCGGCGAGCGGCGGACCGCGCTGGCGCGCGCGGCGGCCGCGGTGCGACCCGGCGGCACGCTCCTGGTCCTGGGCCACGACCTGCTGAACCTCACCGACGGCTGGGGCGGCCCCACCCAGGCCGACGTCCTCTTCACGCCGGACGACGTGGTCGCGGAGATCGGCGATCTCCGGATCGAGAAGGCCGAACGCGTGCGCCGGGCCGTCGACGACGCGGGGGCCTCGCGCGAGGCGATCGACGCCCTGGTCCGCGCGACCCGCGCGTCCTAGGAGAAGCCGGGCACGGCCTGGCTCTCGTGCTGTTCCTGGTTGGGCGCTGGAGCGGGAGAAGGCGGGGCGTCGCGACCGGACGGGCTAGATGATCAGGCGCCGGGATTCAGTCGCGGATCGCTGACGAGCGTCCAGTCGTCGATGCCCTCGATGGTGGGCGTTGCCGCGGTGGTCGTGGTCTGGGTGCGCCCCTTGCTCGGCGAGAACCAGACGAACTCCTTCGAGCCCTGGCCATTCACGCCGGCCGCCTCGATCTCGGGACCACTGGTGCCGCTCTCGCGACGCTCCGCCTTCCGCGCCCGCTTCGCGTCCTGCTTGGCCTTGCGTTGATCTTCCTTGCGGCGGCGGTCGCCGCGGTACATCCCGGGCCTTTTTTGTGCCATCGCACTCCCTTCTGGTTGCCCCCACTCTACATGACCGGCGCGGCGTCGGCGGTGGCACTTTGACCCGGCGGGAGCCGGGCCTCTAACCCCCCGGATTCGTTGGAGGGGAGAGCGCCCGGCCGGATCGGTCAGGGTCGCGCATCGTCGACCGGGATGTAGACCACGGGCGCGGTGTGCTTCTTGAACGCCCGGCGCCGGCCCGCCTCGAGACACCGGAACGCCTCCGCCGACAACGAGACCGTCCGCGCGGGAAGCGTCGCCGCGACGTTCACCTCGTTCCCGATCACGTCGAAGCGCGCGTCCGCGCCGAACGGGCCGACCACCGCGCGGCCGAAGTGCGCCTTCAGGACGACACGCGAGTCCCAGCCCTTGCCCGCCCACCACGCGTCGATGTCTCGCTTGAGGGCAGGCAGCGCCGCGACTCCGTCACCGGCCCCCGCCTCGGGCCAGACCGCGAGGAAGGCATCGCCCATGAACTTGACCACGCGCCCACCCGAACCCGAGACCAGGCCCTCCGCGTGCCGGTAGTACCCGTCGAGGAGATCGGCCAGCGCGGCATCGGGCGTGGCGCGCGAGTTCACCATGAACCGGGTGAGGTCCGCGAAGAGGATGAGGACCGCCTGTTCGACACGGGAGGACGAAACAGATGCAAACGTGGACATGGCACCCTCCGTCACGTGGAAGCGTCTTTCGCCGGCCCTCGTGCCCGGCAGGGAGAACGGAGTGTCGCCGGCCCGTCGTCCGGCAGGTACGGAAAGCATATGGACGGGCGTGCGGTAATTCAAGAGGCGTCCCGCGGACCGGCGGGAGCGCGCCTAGGACTTCTTGCTGCCCCCGGCGGGTGTCGGCGCGGGGGCGATCCGCACCAGGCTGTTCTCGTTCAAGCCGTCCGGCGGCGAGGTGATCACCTGGTCGCCGGCCTCGATGCCGCGGAGGATCTCGACGGTGGCCCCGTAGTCCCGCCCCAGCTCGACCGACTGGAAGCGGACCTTGTGGTCGGCCCCCAGCACCGCGACGCGCGGGCCGGTGGCCTGGATGATCAGGGCGCTGGTGGGGATCAGCAGCGGGGGCTGGTCGCGCTCGACGTGGAGCTTCACGTCCGCGTACATCCCGGGCCGGAGGGCGTTGTCCGCGTTGCGCACGCGCACCTCGGTCAGAAGGGTGCGTGAGGCGGTGTCGAGCGCGCCGGAGGAATTGGATACCACCCCGTCGAACGGCTTCTTGGGAAACTCGCGAATCAAGAGCTGCACGCGCATGCCCGGGGTGATCGAGGTCATGAAGGTCTGCGGCACGTTGACGAAGACCCGCAGGTCGTCGGTCTGGGCGAGGCGGAACATCGGGGTGGTAGCGGTGGTGCTCCCCGCCCCGATCAGCGCGCCCGCGTCCACGAAGCGCACCGTGATGACGCCCGCGAAGGGCGCGCGCACGCGCTGGAAGCCCTGGAGCTCGACGAGCCGCTGCACGTTGGCGCGGCTCGCGTCCACGTTGGCCTGGGCCGCGATCACGCTCGACTGCAGCGCCTCCACGTTGGCCTGGGCCGCGTCCACGTCGGCCTGGCTCGCGTCGAACGCGATCTGGCGGTCGTCCACGTCCTGCTGGGCGACCAGGTGCCGGTCGAGCAGGGCCCGCCAGCGGCTCAGATTGGTGCGCGCGTACTCCGAGGTGGCCCGGTTGTGCTGCAGGGTGGCGCGCGCCTGCTGGAGCGCGGACCGGCTCTGGGCCAGGCTGGCCTCCGAGGACGCGGCGGCCGCCCGGGCCTGGGCGAGCTGCTGGTCGAGATCCGGCGTGTCGATCTCGGCGAGCACCTGGCCGCTCGTCACCCGGTCGCCGATGTCCACGAGCCGCCGCTTGAGATAGCCGTCCACCCGCGAGTAGATCGGCGCCTCCTGGATGGCCTGGATGCTGCCGGGCAGCATGAGATCGGCCACCCGCGCGCCGGGCGTCGGCTTGACGACGGAGACGACGAGCGCGCTGCTCCGGGTGGCCTTCACCGCCTCGGCCAGCTCGGTGTGGCGCTGCATGCGGGGCAGGATGCCGATGGCGAGGAGCACGGCGAGGCCGAACAGGCCAAGGAGGGTCAGGCGCAGCGCCCGACGGTTACCCGATCGCATCTAGTGAGCCTCCTGGGGGGGCGCGAAGCCCGGCTCCGCCAGCTCCGGGTGCCGCTCGCCGGCCGAGAAGGGGGGCCGGCGCCGCAGCAGGCTGTAGATGACGGGCACCACGAAGAGAGTGGCCACGGTGGCGAGCGCGAGGCCGCCGATCACCGCGCGCCCGAGCGGGGCGTTCTGCTCGGCGCCCTCGCCCCATCCGAGCGCCATCGGCAGCATGCCGATGATCATGGCGAGCGCGGTCATCAGCACCGGACGAAGCCGGATGTAGCCGGCGGAGAGCGCGGCCGCGGTGGCGTCGAGCCCTTCCTTTCGCTGGTCGTTCGCGAAGGTCACGAGCAGGATGCTGTTCGAGGTGGCGACCCCGATGCTCATGATCGCGCCCATGAGCGAGGGCACGTTGATGGTGGTCTGGGTCACGAACAGGGCGAGCAGGATGCCGGACAGCGCGCCGGGCAGCGCGGTGATGATGATGAACGGATCGAGCCACGACTGGAAGTTCACCACCATCAGGCAGTAGACCAGGATCACCGCGAAGATGAGGCCGCCGGCCAGCCCGCGAAAGGCCGAGTCCATGTTCTGCACCTGGCCGCGCAGGACGAGAGTGGTGCCGCGGGGCAGGTCCTTCTCCAGGCTCGCCATGACCCGGCGGACGTCGCGGGCCACCCCGCCCAGGTCGCGATCCTGCACGTTCGCGTAGACGTCGAACACGTTCTGGATGTTGTAGTGATTGGCGACCGACAGCGTGGTGCCGCGCTCGACCTGGGCCAGGTTGGTGAGCAGCCCGGGCACCGGCACGCCGGAGGCGGCCATGGGCTCGCTGGTGAGCGCGTCGAGGCTGTCGATGCGGTACTGCGGGGTCTGCACCGAGACGCGGTAGCTCACGCCGTTCTGCGGGTTCAGCCAGAAGTTCGGCGCCGCGTCGCTGCTCGAGGCGAGCGAGACGAGCAGGTTGTTGGCCACGTCGCGCTGGGTCATCCCGATCTGCGCGGCCCGGGTGCGGTCCACCTCCACCCGCAGCTGCGGGGCCGCCACCACCTGGTGCAGCCGTACGTCCACGAGGCCGGGCACCGCCTTCACCCGGTCGGCGAGCCGGCGGGCGATCTCGAAGTTGGCGACCCGGTTGTTGCCGACCACCTGCACGTCGATGGGCGACTGCAGCCCGAAGTTGAGCGTCTGGCTCACGATGTCGGCCGACTGGAAGAAGAAGGTCAGCTCCGGGAATTGGGGATAGACCTGTTGCCGGATCGCCTTCATGTGGCCGAACGTCGAGCCCCGGTGGTCGGGCCTGAGCGAGATCAGCATCTCCCCGTCGGCGGGGCCGATGGTGGCGCCCTCGCCGAACGCCAGGTTGATGCTGCCGAGCGGGATGCCCACGTTGTTGATGATGCGCGAGATCTCGTCGTCGGGAATGACCCGGCGGATGGCCTCGGCGACCTGGCCGAAGATCCGGTCGGTCTCCTCGATGCGCGTGCCCGCGGGGGCGCGCACGTGCAGGCGGAGCTGGCCCGCGTCCACCGCCGGGAAGAAGTCCTCACCGGTGAAGAAGGCCAGGCCGAGCGACAGCAGGAAGAAGAGCCCGAAGGCCACCAGCACCGTCGCGCGGTGGGCGAGCGACCAGGCGAGCGAGCGCCGGTACCACTCCCGCATCGCCTCGAACCGGCGGTTGAACGCGCCGTGCATGGTCCAGAAGAACCCGGTGCCCGAGCCGTGCTCGCCGCCCGCGTAGCGGTCCACCTCGCTGGCCAGGAGGAAGTGCACCATGGTCGGCACGAGGGTGCGGGAGAGGAAGTAGGAGGCCATCATGGCCAGGACCACCGCCAGGGCGAGCGGGGTGAAGAGAAACCGCACCGCGCCCTCGAGGAAGACCACCGGCACGAACACGATGCAGATGCAGAGGG
>CAMLFJ010000053.1 GCA_946479205.1 uncultured bacterium
GGCCGCCCCCGTCGTGAGCAGCGCGACGACGACCCCCCGCGCGGACGGCCTCACTGGATCAGGTCGTCGGCGCGCAGCAGGACCGGCTGCGGAATCACGAGACCGAGCGCCCGCGCGGTCTTCAGGTTGATGAGCAGCTCGAAGTTCGCGGGTTGCTCCATGGGGAGATCGGCGGGCTTGGCGCCCTTGAGGATCCGGTCCACGAAGTAGGCGGCGCGCCGATGCATCCCGGGATAGCTCGGGCCGAACGACATCAATCCGCCGGCCTCGACCAGCTCGGTGTACGCGTACACCGTCGGCAGGCGGTTCTGGGCGGCGAACTCCACGATCCGAGCCCGATGATGCAGGAACAGTCGGTCGGCGAGCATGATCAGCCCTCCCGGCCGCTGCCTGCCGATCGCCAGGAACGCCCGATCGAACTCCGACTCCGCCCGGACCGGGAAGAACTCCACCTTGAGATGGAGGCTCCTGGCCGCCGCGCGCGCCTGCTTCTCGGAGGTCACGTGGAACGGGTTGGCGGGGTTGGCGAGAAAGGCCACCGACGAGAGCTTCGGCACGATCTCGCTGAGCAGCTCGAGGCGCTTACCTTCCAGATCGGGTGCGATCGACACGAGCCCGGTGAGGTTGCCGCCGGGCCGGGCCAGGCTCTTGACCAGGCCGGTCCCGATCGGATCGCCGACCGCCACCATGACGAGCGGGATGGTCGTCGTCGCGCGCTTGACCGCGAGCGCGGCGGGCGTGCCCGCGGTGACGAGCACCTCCACCTTGAGCGCGATCAGCTCCGCGACGAGGGCGGGAAGCCGCTCGTACTGCCCTTCCGCCCAGCGATACTCGATCGCGACGTCCCGGCCCTCCACGTAGCCGAGCTCGCGCAGCCCGTCGCGAAACGGCTGGACCAGATTGGCCTCGAGAGCCGCCGTGGAGTTTCCGAGGAAGCCGATCCGTCGAAGCTTTCCCGCCGGCTGCGCTCGCGCCGCGAGCGGCGCCGAGAGGAGTCCTCCCGCCACCGCCGCGACGAAGGCCCGGCGCGAGATCAACCGCTCAGCCCGCACTCGGGGGCGCCGCGATCACGTCCTCGTAGCGGTGGCGCCTGGTGATCAGCTTGGAATGCTCGAACACGTCGAGCGCGACCTCGAACGCGGGCCGGGTGATCTCGACGTGGGGTGTCCAGCAGCCGAGCGTCTGGTAGTAGCCGATCGTCGCGGCGAGCACAGCGGGGTCGATCTCCGGGAAGAACGAGGCCTCCGCCTTCGCGACCTCGGCGGCCGGGGTGGCCAGTAGCCACGCGCGCGCCTTGCGGTAGGCGCGCATGAACCGCCGGGCCGCGTCGGTGCCGAGCCACGCGCGCGTCGCGGCCAGGCTCGAGAAGGCCACCGGCCCGATGGCCTGGCCGACCGAGGCGACGACGTGGCCGGCGCGGTCGTGCTCGAGCTGCTGGGGCGCGGGCCCCTGCTGGTGGATGTAGTCGCCCTCGCCCTTGCGGAAGGCCGCGTCCATCTGGTCGCTCGGCACGTTCACCGCCTGGATGCTCGCGAAGTCGAGGCCGCGCTTGTGGCAGGCGTACTTGAACATGGCCATCGGCTGGCCGCCGTGGTCCACGAGGACGCGCCTCCCCTTGAGCTTGTCCCAGGTGAACGCGGGATCCGCCCCGCGGCCGGTCAGGAAGAAGCCGTCCATCTCGTTGATCTGGGCGAAGTGCACCGCGGGCGGGGCCTGACCCTTCTCGAGCGGCCCGAAGCCCTGGGACGGGGCGGACTGGCACACGTGCACGGTGCCGGCGACGACCCCGTCGATGGCCGACTTGCCCAGCGGCGCGATGGAGTGCTTCGGCGCGAACCCCTCCTGCTGCAGGAAGCCGCCAGCGATCGTCGCGATCAGCGGAGAATAGAACGCGGAGAAGCGGGTGAACTGGATGCTGATCTCGTCGCTCATGACTTGCCTCCCGGGGGTATACTCGACGACACCATGGCCACCACCAAGCGCCCCACCGACGCCGATCTGAAGAGCCGTTTGACCCCGGAACAATACAACGTCACCCAGTGCAGCGCCACCGAGCCGCCGTTCCGGAACGAGTTCTGGAATCATCATGAACCGGGCATTTATGTGGACGTTGTTACGGGAGAGCCGCTCTTCTCCTCGCTAGACAAGTTCGACTCCGGCACCGGCTGGCCGAGCTTCGATCGACCGCTCGAGGCCGAGACGGTCCTGGAGCACGCCGACGATTCCCACGGCATGCGCCGAGTCGAGGTTCGCTCCACCGAGGGCGATTCCCACCTCGGGCACCTCTTCCCGGACGGCCCCGCGACGACCGGCCTGCGCTACTGCATCAACTCCGCGGCGCTGCGGTTCATCCCCGTCGCCAAGCTCGAGGCAGAGGGGTACGGCAAGTACCTGCCGCTCTTCGAGAAGGTGAAGCCTCGCCCCTAGGTCCGGTCGCGATGGCGATCCGGTCTCTCGCCGCCGCGCTCCTGGTCGCGATGCTGGCCGGCTCCGGCCTGGCCGCCGAGCCCGCGCGGGCGCCGACCGTCAAAGCTCCGAACCCGCCCGGTCCGCCCAAGGTCTCCGTCACCCTGTTCGGCGAGGCCGCCTCCATCGAGCCCGGAGCGTCCTTCTGGGTGGGCATCCGCCAGCGCATCGCGCCGGGCTGGCACACGTACTGGACCAACCCGGGCGATTCCGGCGAGCCGCCCACCGTGGACTGGGCGCTGCCCGCGGGCTGGACGGCCGGCCCGCTGGTCTTTCCGCAGCCGGAGCGCATGCCGGTCGGCCCGCTGATGAGCTACGGCTACACCGACGAGGTCGTGCTCCTCACGCGGCTGACCGCGCCCGCGGGCCTGCCTCCCGGCGGTCCGGTCACGCTGCGCGGCCGCGCCGCCTGGCTCGTCTGCGAGAAGATCTGCATTCCCGAAGAGGCCGACGTGAGCCTCACGCTCCCGGTGACCGCGGGCAAGCCCGCGCCGGGCCCCGGAGCATCGGCCATCGAGCAAGCCCGGCGCGCCGTGCCCAGCCCGAGCCCCTGGCCCGCCTCGCTCCGCGCGACACCCGAGACCGTGATCGTCTCGGTGGCCGCGCCCGGTCTTCGCTCGGATCGGATCGCCGAGGCCTTCTTCCTTCCGAGCCGGTGGGGCGTGATCGACCACGCGGCCCCGCAGGAGGTGACTATCGGACGAGACGGCATCACGCTGCGCGCGGCGCGCGGGCTCCTGCCCGAAGGCCCCAGCGCCGACCTCGAGGGAGTCCTGGTGATCCGGGAGCGACTCGACCAGGGCCTCGTCAGCGAGGCCTTCGCCATCACGGCGGTAGCCGGCGGCGGCTCGGGCCCATCGCTGTCGCTCCTCGCGACGATCGGGTTGGCGCTGTCCGGTGGCCTCATCCTGAACCTCATGCCATGCGTGCTACCTGTGCTTTCGATAAAAGCTCTATCCCTGGTGGCTCACGGGGACGGATCGCCCGGTGTCGCGCGCCGGCACGGCCTCGCCTACACCGGCGGGGTACTGGTCTGCTTCGCCGGACTGGCCGGCGCGCTGCTCGCGCTGCGCGCGGGCGGCGCCCAGATCGGCTGGGGCTTCCAGCTGCAGTCTCCGCTGGTCGTCACGGTCCTGGCGTACGTGCTGTTCACCTTGGCGCTCAGCCTGTCCGGGCTCCTGGTCATCGGCGGGCGCCTCACCGGTATGGGTCAGGGTCTCGCGGCCCGGCCCGGCTACGCGGGCTCCTTCTTCACCGGCGCCCTCGCCACCGTGGCCGCCACCCCCTGCACGGCGCCCTTCATGGGAGCGGCGGTGGGTTATGCGCTGACCCAGCCGCCGGCGGCCGCGCTCCTGGTCTTCGAGGCCCTCGGCCTCGGCCTCGCCCTGCCCTTCCTGGCGCTGAGCCTGGTGCCGGCCTGGCGCCGGCTCCTGCCCCGCCCCGGCGCATGGATGGCGCGGCTCTCTCAGGCCCTCGCGTTCCCGCTCTATGCCTCGGTCGCGTGGCTCGTGTGGGTGGTGAGTCGCCAGGCCGGGCCCGACGGCGTGGCCCTCGTGCTGGTGGGCCTGCTGCTCATCGCCTTCGGCGCGTGGCTCTACCGCGCCGCCCACGGCGCCGCCCCGCGCTGGCGCCGTGTCGCGACCGGGTTCGCGCTGGCCAGCGCCGCGGTGGCGATCGCCCTCGCGCCGCTCGCCGCGGCCAGCCCGCCGGCGACCACCGCGGCCGGCGCGCCGGCGGGAGCGGCGTGGGAGCCGTTCTCCCCGGCCCGGCTCGCCGAGCTGCGCGCGCAGGGCAGGCCGGTGTTCGTCAACTTCACCGCGGCGTGGTGCATCACGTGCCTCGTGAACGAGCGCGTGGCCCTGCGTGGGCCCGCGGTGACCGAGGCCTTCGCGCGTCACGGCGTGGTGTACCTCAAGGCCGACTGGACCAGCCGTAGCGGAGAGATCGCCTCGATCCTGAGCTCGTTCGGCCGGAGCGGCGTTCCTCTGTACGTCGTCTACCCCGCCCGCGCCGGGCGCGCGACCGCGCCCGAGCCCCGGGTACTTCCGCAGATCCTGAGTGAAGGCACCATCATCGAGGCATTCGACAAGGAGACCCTATGAGCGCTGAACTGATCGGCCGCCGCAGCTTCATCGCCCGCACCGGCACCGGGCTCGTCCTGGCCGGGACCGCCTCCTCGCTCCTCTCGACGCGCCCGGCGTGGGCCTCCGTCGCGAAAGTCGGCGAGCCCGCCCCCGGCTTCACCGTCAACGCGACCAGCGGCTCGCCGGTGAGCCTGGGCGCGTACAAGGGCAAGGTCGTGGTGCTCGAGTGGACGAACCACGACTGTCCCTACGTGCGGAAGCACTACGACAGCGGCAACATGCAGGGCCTGCAGCGTGAGGCCACCGGTCAGGGCGTGGTGTGGCTGACCGTGATCTCCTCGGTGGAGGGCACCCAGGGCTACGTGACGCCGCCCCAGGCCGACGAGCTGACGACGTCGCGCAAGGCGGCGCCCACCGCGGTCCTGCTCGACACCAAGGGCGCGGCCGGCAAGCTGTACGGCGCCACCAACACCCCGCACATGTACGTGGTGGACAAGGCGGGCACGCTCGTCTACGCCGGGGCGATCGACGACCGGCCGACGTCCCGCCGGGCGGACGTGCAGGGCGCCAACAACTACGTGCGGGCCGCGCTCGACGCGGTCGCGGCCGGCCAGCCGGTGAAGACGCCGGTCACGCGCGCCTACGGATGCACCGTCAAGTACTCCTGATCGCATGCCCCGCCTGACGCGCCGCCGGCTGCTCCACGGGCTGGCGGCGAGCGCGGCCGCCGGCGCGCTGCCCCGTCCGTCGCTCGCCCAGGTGGGCGACGCGGCGCGGGCGGCGATGGCGGGCGCCGCGCTGGCCTTCCTGGGCGCCCTGCCCGCGGACGCGCGCAAGCGGGCGGTGTTCGCCATCGGAGACCGCGAGCGGCTCAACTGGCACTACGTGCCGCGCGGCCGCGAGGGCGTGCCCTTCAAGGCCATGCCCGCGCCCGCCCGCGCGGCGGCCCACGAGCTGATGAAGGCCAGCCTGAGCGCGGTGGGATACGGCAAGGCCACGAACATCATCCAGCTCGAGGACGTCCTCCGCCGCATCGAGAGCTTCGGCCTCTCGCGCGATCCCGAGAACTACGCCTTCACGGTCTTCGGCAACCCGGGCGGCTCCGCGCCCTGGGGCTGGCGCGTCGAGGGCCATCATCTGTCGCTCAACTTCACGCTGGTGCCCGGGCAGCCGGTCGCGCTGACCCCCGCCTTCATGGGCGCGAACCCCGCCGAGGTGCCGTCGGGGCCGAAGAAGGGGCAGCGCGCCCTCGCGGCCGAGCAGGACCTGGGGCGCGCGCTCGCCCAGAGCCTGACCGCAGCCCAGCGCGCCCGCAGCGTCATCGCGGCGGAGTCGCTCGGCGACATCGTCACCGGGCCAGGACGCGCCGACAGCCTCGCGACCCCGGCGGGCCTGCCGCTCGCGGACATGACGGGCGATCAGCGCAGCCTGGCCGCGAAGCTCATCGAGGAGTACGCGCGCAACATGCGCAGCGAGCTGGCCGAGCAGGAGCTGCGGCGCATGACCGAGGCCGGCTCCGAGCGCGTGCACTTCGCCTGGGCCGGGCCGCTCGAGCCGGGCCGCGCGCACTACTACCGGCTGCACGGCCCGACGCTGCTCATCGAGTACGACAACACCCAGAACAACGCCAACCACATCCACTCGGTCTGGCACGATCCGCGGCGCGACTTCGGCCAGGATCTCCTCCGCGCCCACTACGAGCACGGGCACCATCACGATCACGCCTAGCCGCGGGGGCTGAACCGCGGGCCCGCCCGCGTCCGATTTACCGCGAAGAAACTACCGAACCCGGCCCACCCTGGCGGCTTTTCGCGACGTTGCGCATCACGCGGCGTGGCACCTCGCTTGCGTTCACTGGTGCCCGTGCCGGATCCCGCGCGTTCGGTCAAGCCGCTCGTGGTGCTGGCCGCCCTGGTCGTGGGCGTCGCCGCGCTCTACCTTGCGCGGGGCGTCCTGATCCCGGTCGCCCTCGCGATCCTGCTGACCTTCCTCGTCCACCCCGTGGTCGCCCGCCTCGCACGTCTCGGCCTCGGGCGCGCCCTGTCGGTGGGCCTGGTGGTCACGATGCTGTTCGCCACCCTCGGCGTGGTGGCGTGGGGCATCACCGCGGAGCTCGCGCTGCTCTCGACCGGCATCCCCGGCTACCGCGACAACCTCATCGCCAAGATCGCGCACGTCCGGCGCATGGGCCGCGGCGGGGTGATCGAGAAGGCCCAGAGCGCGGTGACCGAGGTCACCAAGGAGCTCCAGAAGGACGCCACCGCGCCCGCGCGCCCCGCCGCCGCGCCGGTCCCGGTCGTGGTCCGCGAAGGGCGAGGCGGCCTCTGGCAGCTCCCCACGCTGCTGGAGGGCCTGGGCGCGGCCGCGACCGTCCTCGTCCTCGTGATCTTCATGCTGATCGAGCAGGCGGACCTCCGGAACCGGCTCATCCGGCTGATGGGCTACCGGCGGCTCGCGACCACCACCCGCGCCCTGGACGAAGCCGCGCAGCGCATCAGCCGCTATCTGCTCATGCAGTCGATCATCAACGTGAGCTTCGGGGTGGGCATCGCAGTGGGCCTGCTGCTGCTCGGAGTGCCCTACGCGCTGCTCTGGGGCTTCCTGGCCGCGGTGCTGCGCTTCATCCCCTACGTGGGCACCTGGCTGGCCGCGCTGCTGCTCATGGCGTTCTCGCTCGCCGCTTTCCCCACCTGGCACCAGGCGCTCCTCGTGACCGGCGTGTTCGTGCTCCTCGAAGCGCTCTGCGGCCTGGCGCTCGAGCCGCTGCTCTACGGTCAGAGCGCGGGGGTCTCCCAGGTTGCGCTCCTCTGCTCGGTCGCCTTCTGGGCCTGGCTCTGGGGCCCGATGGGGCTCCTCCTCGCCACCCCGCTGACCGTCTGCCTGGTCGTCTTCGCCAAGCACGTCCCCGGCATGGAGTTCATCGGCATCCTGGTGGCCGACGCGCCGCCGATCTCGCCGCCCATCGCCTTCTACCAGCGCCTGCTCGCGGAGGACGAGGAGGAGGCCGCGCGCATCGTCGCGGACTACGCGAAGGACCGTCCGCTCGAGACGGTGTACGACGATCTCATCCTGCCCGCGCTCGCCCGCGCGCGGCGCGACCGCCGCCAGGAGCAGCTCCGCGAGACCGAGGAGCGCTACGTCTGGCGCGCGGCCCGGGAGATCGTCGAGGACCTGCACGCGAAGCGCCGCGCGACCACGCTCGCCGCGGATGCCGAGGGCGGCACCGGGCCGCCCGCGGCCGCGCCGCCGTCCCGCACGATGCTCGTGCTCGCCAGCCCGGTGCGTGACGAGGCGGACGAGCTGGGGCTGATCATGCTGGGCCACATCGTGGATCCGGCTTGCTGGACGATCGAGCTGACCTCGCCCCTGCTGCTGGCCTCCGAGGTCATCAGGCTCGTGGAGCGCACGCGGCCGGCGGCGGTCTGCCTGGGCGCGCTTCCCGCGAGCGGCCTCGCCGCCCGCACGCGCTACCTGAGCAAGCGGCTCCGGGCGCGCTTCCCCGACCTGCGGATCATCGTGGGGCGCTGGGGGCTACGCGAGGAGGACGAGACGCACCGGCGCCATCTCGAGGTCGCGGGCGCGAGCTACGTGGGGACGACCCTGGTGGAGACGCGCGAGCACCTGCAGACCGTCTACGGTCTGGAGCCCGCGGCGCCACGGGCCGCGATCACGACGTAGCCGGACCCAGCACCTCGTCGAGCATCGAGGCGTCCACCGGCTTGGTCACGTGCAGATCGAACCCGGCCGCGAGCGCGCGCCGGCGGTCCTCGGCCTGCCCGTAGCCGGTCACCGCCACGAGACGGATCGCGCGCGTCTCCGGCCGCCCGCGCGCCTCGCGCGCCACCGCGTAGCCGTCCATGCCGGGCAGGCCCAGGTCGATCAGGGCCACGTCCGGCTGGAAGGCCCGGAGCCGGGCGAGCCCACTCGGCCCGTCCTCACAGGCCTCCACCTCGTGGCCCGCCATCTCCAGCAGGAGGCGCAGGCTCTGGCGCGCGTCCGCGCTGTCCTCCACGACCAGGACGCGCCGGCCCCGCGCCGCGGCGGGCCGCGCGGCGTCTCCGCCCCCGCCCACCGCGGCGAGCAGCGCGGGAATCGCGGCCAGCCGCACCGTGAACTCGCTCCCCTGGCCGGGTCCCGCGCTCCACACCGCGACGGATCCGCCGTGCAGCTCCACCAGCCGCTTCACGAGCGCCAGCCCGAGCCCGAGCCCGCCGCGCGAGCGATCGAGACTCTGCGGCTCCTGCACGAAGAGATCGAAGACCCGCGCGAGCAGGTCGGTGCGGATCCCCTGGCCGGTGTCGCGCACCCGCAGCACCGCGGTCTCGCCGGCCCGCTCGGTGGTGACGGTCACGCGGCCCGAGCCCGGGGTGTACTTGAGCGCGTTGTCCACCAGGTTGTTCAGCACCTGCTCGAGCCGCGCCGCGTCGCCGTTCACGTACACCGGCGGGCCCTCGACGACCACCGTGTGCCGCCCGGTGCGCCCGGCCTGGGCGAGGGCGTCGAGACAGCGGCCCGCGAGGGCGCGGAGCTCCACCGGGCCGCGCTGCAGGTCGATCTTGCCCGAGGTCGCGCGGGCGACGTCGAGCAGGTCGTCCACGAGCCGGCCGAGGTGTCCGGTCTGGCGCCCGATGATCGCGACCACGTGGCGCATGGTCTCGTCGCCGGGCAGCCGCTCGAGCACCGCCACCGCGTTGGTCAGCGTGCCGAGCGGGTTGCGCAGCTCGTGCCCGAGCATGGCCAGGAACTCGTCCTTGGCCTGGTTCGCGGCGCGGAGCGACTCCTCGTAGAGCTTCCGCTCGGTGATGTCGAGCGAGACGCTCAGCACCGCGGGCTCGCCCTCGAAGGTGATGACCTCCGAGTTGACCAGGAGTTGGCGGTCCTCGCCGGCGCGCGTCCGGAACGTGACCTCGAGGTCGCGCACCCGGCCCTCGGTGTGCAGGAGGCGGAGCAGCCGGTCGCGCTCCTCGGTGGTCACCCAGAAACCGAGCTCCGGCTTGCTGTGGCCAAGCATCGCCTCGCGCGAGTACCCGCTGTGGCGCACCGCCGCCTCGTTGACCTCGAGGTGCCGCTGATCGCGCAGGCTCGTGATGGACATCGGCAGCGGGTTGGCGTGGAAGGCCACCATGAACCGCCGCTCGCTCTCGCGCAGCGCGGCCTCCGCCCGCGTGCGGTCCGTGATGTCGGTGAGCGCGCTCAGGATGCACGCCTCGCCGTCGAACATCACGATGTCGGCGGAGAGGACGGTCACGCGCTCCTCGCCGCTCTTGACGCGGAAGCGACATTCCATGCCGCGTACCGTCCGGCCCGTCTTGAGCAGGCGGATGCCCTCGTCCCGCTGGACCGGATCCACCCAGAGCCCGAGCTCCACCGGGGTGCGGCCGAGGATCTCCTCCCGCGTGTATCCGGAGGTGCTCAGGAAGGCGTCGTTGGCGTCGCGGACCCGGCCGTCGCCGAGGCCGGTGAGGCAGAGGATGGTGGGGCTCAGCCCGAAGACCGCGCGGAGTTTCTCCCCGAAGCCGGGCGTCGAAGGCATCGCGGAAAGTATGGGGCGCGGCGGCCCACCTGGCAACCCCGGGGCCCCGCGGGCGGGTGTATCATACCCGCCGACACCGACCCTCCCTTCCACAAAGGAGTGCTGCCATGGCGACCATGGGTCACGAGATCGACGTCAAGGACGTGGAGTATCTCCGGCACGGGAACCAGCCGCTCCTGGCCCGGATGTTCGTGCCGCGGGGCGACGGGCCGTTCCCGATGATCGTGGAGCTGCACGGCGGGGCCTGGAGTCGCGGCGACCGTACGGGCGACACCATCATGAACGAGCCGCTGGCCCGCAGCGGCGTGGTCGTGGCCGCGCTCGACTTCCGCCAGCCGCCCGACGCGTCCTATCCCGGCTCGCTGGTGGACATCAGCTACGGGGTCCGCTGGCTCAAGAGCCGGGCCGCGGAGTTCCACGGGCGCGCGGACCAGGTCGGGCTCATGGGCGCCTCGAGCGGCGCGCACCTGGCCATGCTGCTGGCCATGAAGCCGCGCGACCCGAAGTACGCTGCCCTCCCCCTGCCCGCGGGGACCCCGGCCCAGGACGGGGGCGTGCGCTGCGCGGTGCTCTGCTGGCCGGTCATCGACCCGCTCTCGCGCTACCGATACGCCAAGGCGCTGAAGGCGGGCGGCCCTCCGTATCCGGACGTGGTGGATCGCGTGCTGCCGGGACACGACGCCTACTGGGTGACCGAGGAGGCGATGGCCGAGGGCAACCCGACGCTCGCACTCGAGCGCGGCGAGCCGGTCGAGACCCCGCCGGTGGTCTACATCCAGGGCTCGGCCGACAAGGCCCACCCGCGGCCGGATCTGGACCGCTTCGTGGCGCAGTACCGCAAGATCGGCGGCCAGGTGGACCTCGAGCTGCTCGAGGGCGAGACCGAGGGCTACATCAGCAAGCGGCCCGCGGCGGCGGAGCGGACGATCTCGCGCATCATCGAGTTCGTCCACAAGCAGCTCGGCTAGCGGATCTCCAGCTCCTTGCGGACGCGGGGCAGCACCTCGCGGGCGATGCGCGCGGTGTAGTCGCGCT